>CAZYOD010000276.1:0-2761 GCA_964648635.1 uncultured Balneolaceae bacterium
CTTATGGGAAACTACTTAATTGTCTGTCACAAGTTGCAAACTTGCGACAGTTGGAAGATGGATACGACTACGGCTCTCACCATGACATCACCGTTGATTAGATATACCCCGAGCAATGTCACTTTCGTTACTTAATCACTCAATCACCTATCACCCAAAAAAACCTACTCCTCATCAGAATGATAATCAGCGTAGTCTCTGGCTATCTTCTTATAATGGTAGGCATTATAATTATAGTCAGTCGTTTTATTATAGTCGAAAGCGGTAAGTACCGTCCCAAGTAAATGGGCCTTCACCCGCTCGAGGTTATCCAGAACATGAGCCAGCTCTGCCTCTGTGGTTTTATTGAATCGCGTGACCAGAACCACTCCGTCCGTCTGACGTATCATCGCCGAGGCGTCGGTAATAATGCCGTAAGGAGGAGTATCAACAAGTACAAAATCGAATGACTCTTCGAGTCTCTTCAGCGTATCCAAAAACGCATTGCTTTGGGTAATGGCCGAGGGATTGGGCGGACGGTTGCCTGCTGCAAGTACCGACAAGTTGGACATCGGCGTTGATTGCAGGGCATCTTCGACAGGAACATTATCAAACAGAACTTCGACAATACCCGGAGATCTGTTTACTCCAAACATGTTATGCAGGTTCGGGCGGCGAAGATCGGTATCCACAATCACAACGTCGTGACCGGCTTCGGCCAACACCACACCCAGATTAGCGCTGACGGTCGTTTTCCCCTCCCCTTTGGTAGCGCTGGTCACCATCAGCGAATTTATTTCACGGTCGGGATTGGAATAGATAATATTACTCTGCAGCCTTCGGAATGATTCCGAAATGGGAGAAACCGTATCGAGCAGCGTCACCGCATTGGTGGAAATGTTCTGTCCCTGAACAGTTATACTCTCCTTGTCCCCTTGCTCTTTCTGAATGAAATCACTCATGTTGGGGATTACGGCCAGCAGCGGATAATCATATCCTTTCAGCTTTTCGACGCCGTCAATTTTCGTGTTAAAAGCTTCCCGTACAAAAATATAGCCCACACTTAAAATGCCGCCGAGGATAAATCCGACTAACAAATACAATCTCTTATTCGGCTTGACGGGGAGCTCCGGGATAAAACCGTCATCCACCGGACGTCCGAGGCCAAACTGCGTCTCTTTCCAGAGCGACATCTCAGCATACTGCTGCGAGATAGTAAGGAAAAGCTCTTCATTGATTTTGACATCACGCTTCAGCCGTGCCAGCTTGATCATGTTATCGGGCAGATTGTTAAAAAACTGCTGTTGCTCAGCCAACTGACTGTTGATCACTTCCATCTGTGCCGAATTCTGCTCCTGCTCAACCTGCAGCTCGATAAGCTTTTTATTGAGATCCGAAACCGCCTGGGCAATGTTGCCGTCCGACCCTCCGAGAAATCCCAAGTACTGATCTCCTTCATCCACCAGCTTCTTTGTCCGCTCGCGGATCTGTTTCTTATATACCTCAATTTTGTCATTGATATTCTGCAACTCTTTGGGCGGATTCGGGGAATCCTGTATCGAAGGATTGTTTGCCAGCAACTGCATCTTTTCGATCTCAAGCTCCGCCAGCTGATACTGCAAGCGCATCATATTGGGTCCGATGGCATCAGCATACTGCTCGGCCAGCCCCGGCTTAATTTCATTGAGACGCTGCTCATACTTCTTGACGGCCGATACCACGGCTACCAACCTTACTTAGGCCTCCTGATTCTTGGCCTCCAGCTCGGCCAGACGCTCAATAAGCTTTTCCGTCTGGGCATCAACTTGCATCAATTTTTCCTGATTCATAAACTCACGCAGCTGATCTTCTACGGTATGCAAGCGACTTTCAATTCGGTGACGCTCGTTCTCCAAAAATTGCACGGCCGAGTTAGCAGATCTCCGATTCTGTCTGGTGGACAACTCAGTATAGAGATCCATCGACAAGTTGACCATATTAGCCGCTTCGATCGGCGACGGGCTTTCATATCCAATGGAAACCATATCGGCTTCGCGGTCCACCTGTGAAAAGGAGATATTGTTTCTCAGCCGAAAAGCCACGGTATCTCTGACAGCCAGTGCCGAATCTTCGGGATACTGTTTAAACAACACCGGATACTGACGTCCGTTGCTCATCAGCCGCTTTTTCATAAGCGAATCGGCCATCTCCAACGACAGCTTGCGCGAACGCAATATCTGGAGTTCATTGGCAATAGTACTCCCCGTACCAATTCCGTATGTACTGGTAAGCAGATTGGTCAGGTCACTGCCGGCATTTGAGAAGCTATTTTGCTGCTGACTGATAAGGAGAGATCCCTCGCTGCGATAGATGGGCGTAGTAGTATAGGCTATAATTCCGGCAAGAACGCTGAAGATCAATACAGATCCCACAATTTTCCACTTATGATACCAGAGCGTATAGAAAAGTCGTTTTAAATCGATCTCATCGGGATCTTGCGTATTCTGACGGTTAGAAATCCGATGTGATCCATGATCTCCGCCTTGGTAAGACCCATTACCGGATGATCCATTAAACCTTGGAAAATTGTTGTCTGCTGCCATCTAAACCTTTGTAAATGAAATCTTGTATTGGCACATAATGTAGTAAATTTTATGAAGCGATATAAATTATAAATTCTTACTTGAGCCCCGAAATATTCACCCAAAAGGCCATTTCAACATTTGAGATTCTTCTTCATTCGGCTCCGACGAATTCATTATTGCTCAGCTTTAAAAACAAAGTTTTCTCGCTGACGCTCGAA
>CAZYOD010000276.1:2771-3175 GCA_964648635.1 uncultured Balneolaceae bacterium
ATGACAACCGGGACGATAATCTGATTGCTAAATTATTGTCACTCGACCTTCAGGGAGAGATCTGTGTTTACCCGTGCATTGTTAGAAAAGTTATACCCTCGAATAGCACGGCAACCAACCGCATGATCAGGAGTTCAACTTCTTGGCAACATTTGAATAAGCAGTGTCATCCCGACCGCAGTAGAGGGATCGCCGTCCATAAGGTTTGCGTAGGATCTAAAGGGCTCACCCCTCAAACGCTTACGAACTATTTCAAGAAGATTCTTCGACTACAATCGTCGTTCTACTCCTCTTTCCGCTCAGAATGACATCAACTTTGTTAAAGGTAGCGCCTCTTTTTTTAAAATTGATGTCATCCTGAGTAAACGAAGTGCACGTAGGCTCTCCTTTCTTGGGCCACCTAT
>CAZYOD010000277.1:0-3165 GCA_964648635.1 uncultured Balneolaceae bacterium
TCCATATTTTCTCCAACTTCCTGTGCATACTCTCCACTCGGTTTACGTAACTGACTGGCTACAAATTCAGGATCTGGCTCAGATTTGTTAAAAAATGCCAAAAAACGTTGTACGATACTGGGTTTCATAACTTTGCCTGGATTAAAGGTTAATTGTGGCTCTTGAGATTTATCCAAACTTCTTTCGCATACTGTTTAAAACATAAAAACTTTAGCCGAATCCAAGCCCGTAAAAGGAGCGCGCGATTTTTTAATTAAAAACCCGGCGGTCTCAAAAATTTGATCATCCTGTAAGTCGAGTTCTACAACACAAAATGCCTCTCCGGAATTTTGTCCCGTTGCAAGGCCATTATCCTCAACCGTAAAAACCTCCGGGTCACTGGACCACCATTCACCTTCCCACTCGACATCAAGGTCTTCGGTAGCAACTGTATCACCTTCGTCGGTCAATACAAAAGCCGAAAACTGCATCTGCTCACCCACACTGAATTCAGCACTGTCGGGTGAAATAATCACATCGACGACCTCCTGGGTTTGAGGTCCGGCGGGGTCATCATCATCTCCACATCCACTGAATACTAACATCATCACAAAAGCTATAGCCACAAAAATGGTAACAGTAGTTTGCGATAATTCTGTCCTTCCATTTGACTTCTCTCTTACAGTCATATTGCTTTTAAGCATCATGTCATCTCCTCTTCTATCGTTTTTATTTTGACTTCTCTCTCCACCGGTATTGCCCGACTGAAATCATCGAGCACCGGGCTGTGATTATCTGCTTCTTTAATAATTTGCATGATTTTTTCTTTTGATGCCGGACTTTCGATATAGACTTTATAAGTGAGCTTTTCGAATCCCGGATTCCTATCGTCGATATGGAGCATACCGCGAGCGTCAAATTCCGACTCTACATCTACTTCCAATTTATTGATCGAAATTCCCATCACTGCTGCCATTTGCGAATATGCAATAGCCAAACAGCTGCCTAGAGCTCCGCGCTCGAGAATTCCGGGTCCCGGTCCGGCATCATTACCTCCTTCGGCCTTTCCAATATCCACTTTAAATTTCCAGTGCTTGTGCTCTACTTCACAAGTTGTTCCATCAGTAAGACGCACTTTAGTTGTTACTTTGCTCTTACCCATTGATGGACGCATTTTCACCGCTTTTTGATTGCGTTCAAAAGCTTCTTTTATCGTTTTTTGGTCGGCCATAACAGTATGTTTTTATTCAATATAACTGATATATAATCAATTTTCTTTCGGTTTGGGGAATGGAATAATCATTCTAACCTGCTTACGGTATTTTTGATATCTTTTTCCGTGATATTTAATCAGATCCTGCTCTTCAAACCAAATCCCAATAAAGATATAACCGGTAGTTGCAATTGAGAATACCAAGTGTCCTAAAGTCATATGAGGAGTAGCCCAAAATGCTATAAGAAATCCCAGCATTAGCGGATGGCGTACATATTTATACAGACCTGGCTCCTGAAATTCGATGGGTGTGATCTCTTTGTTTTTCAGATGCAAATACACCTGACGTAAACCAAAAAGATCGAAATGATTGATCATAAAAGTTGAGAGCAGTACAATCCCCCACCCAACCCAAAACAGACCGATGAGCAGATAGGATCCAAACTCCGTTTCAACTAGCCAAATAGTATCGGGAAGCGGACGCCATTGCCAGAAGAGTAAAATTAAAATCAGGCTGCTTAATAGTACATAGTTACTCCGTTCCAAATGTGGAGGCACAATTTTCGTCCACCATTTTTTAAATCCGGGGCGAGCCATTACGGAATGCTGGATAGCAAAAACCCCCAGTAATAATACATTTATCCCTAATGCCCACCATAACCCCGTGGCTTCAAGGCCGCTGTTGATCGTTTTAGGCACTCCAAAATCCCCAACAAAACCAATTGCGTATAAAAATGAACCCAAAAAGATGATATATGCTATTACGCCGTAGATAAAAGATAAAACCCGTCCCATCAGTATTACCTCCAGAAAATTAATTAGTGTTATTTTTAATTTTGAATAGGCATCTGCCTTTATTCAATTCCGGCAAAAGTCCGGACTTCATTTAAAGTTGAACGATTTGAATTACCGATACCGGCCAACAAACGCTCAGAATATTCTCGCGCCAATTTCTTATCGCCAATTTTGTGAGCCGCACGCGCCGCACCCAACAGTGTATTATAGCGTTCCGGCCAGATAGCATCGGAATCTTCATAAGCCTGAAGTGCCTCCTCAGGCCGATCGAGCTCCATCAGAAGATCACCGAGTGCCTCATTGGGCGGCAGCAATGCTCCGGGTGTAACAGGATGTTTTTCAACTGTTTCCTCCAGTTCTGCAGCTTCACTTATCAGGTTTACCGCCTCTTCATTATTGCCCTTTGCGTAGGCTATCCAACCGTCAAGTACAAGACGATCAATTTCTATATAAGTAACTATACCTGCACTGCCCGACTCTTCGGCATTTGCTCTAAGTTCTTTTAAGCGCCGCTCAGATTTTTGGGCAGCTTCTATATCCCCCGTATGGACGGCTCCCAAACCGCGCGCAAACCATGTTAATCCTTCAGCCCAGGGCGACTCATCCCAAGGCAAATACTCCGGAGTACGGGGTTCCAGCATTTTCGCTTTTTCCCAGTCGCGACGCTCTACGGCTAGTCGCGCCGGTATTGCCGCAAAATGATAGGCGCTAATAAATGTCTGCTGGTATCTATCTTTCGACCACGCTTCTTCAACAATAGGTTCAATTTTGTCATCTTCTCCCCGCTGTAGATGGGCATATACCAAATAATCAACAGCATGGATATAATGATGTGAAACATCGCCGTTTGCCGGAAAGTTAAGCGCGGCTTCTGCTGATGCCTGGTTCCAATTGATGATTTCCGGCCACTCTCCCAAACGCACATAAATATGTGTTGGCATGTGTAAAGCGTGGGGAATATCCGGAGCAATTTTTCCATAGGTTTCTACCATATCCAGAGCATTTTCCGCACGTCCGTCAACGTCCGTTGCGTGGATAGAATAGTGAATAGCTCCAGGGTGGGTTGGAATTTGCTCATAGATATTGCGAAGTACAGTTTCCGCCTCATCCAAATGAGGATCCCGATCCTCAACAGTCTGAGCAAGGGTCACCCGTGTTAATCCATAAAATGCAGCTAT
>CAZYOD010000278.1:0-1538 GCA_964648635.1 uncultured Balneolaceae bacterium
GGCGCTTTTGGAGTCAGAGCCGGAATGAGCCGCGATGGTGCCTTGAAAGCACTGACTGTTGCCAATGCTCAAATGCTTGACGTCCAAGACCGTGTGGGAACCCTGGAATCAGGGAAAGATGCCGATTTTGTGGTTCTGTCGGGAGATCCTCTCAGCGTCTATACACGCGTACAGCAAACCTGGGTGGAAGGAGAAAAACGGTTTGATCTCTCCAATCCCGAGGACCGGAAATATGCCACCGGCGGTTATAATGTATTTCAACGAGCCGCCCAAAATCATCATCACGGACGTAAATAATTCAAAAGATTTAAACGCTGACAAACTATTATGAAGAATCGAATAACTTTACTTGCTCTTGCATTTATCCTGGTCATAGGGACGGCGGCAAATGCTCAAGTCGCCGTACAGGCTGATACCATCTATACTATGGATGGAGAAAAAATTGTTGACGGTGTAGTTCTGGTTAACGGCCAAAAAATAGAAACTGTGGGACCTGCTTCGGATGTGGATATTCCCTCTAACTATGAAACTCACGAAGCATCGGTTGTTACTCCGGGATTTATTGATGCACACACGGTAGTGGGCTTGGCCGGCATTTACAATCAGGACAGCGATCAGGATCAGCTGGAAAGATCGAATGCCATCCAACCGGAATTGCGCGCTTTTGATGCCTACAATGCCCGCGAAGAGCTCGTGTCGTTTGTACTAAATAAAGGAATAACGACCGTTCATACGGGGCACGGACCCGGCGCTCTTGCCAGCGGACAGACGATGATCGCCAAAACAGCCTACAACACTGTTGAAGATGCACTGATCGACTCTGCTACAACAGTGGCATTTACACTCGGTTCAACGGTAGAGCGTTATTTCGACAAGCCGGGAACCCGCGCCAAAGGCGTGGCGATGCTCCGGCAAAAGTTTGTTGAGGCGCAGGACTACCTGGAGAAACGAAATGCTGATGATCCCGAAAAACGTCCGTCGAGAAACCTTGAGATGGAAGCTTTTGCCGATATTCTCAGCGGCAAACTAACGGCCATGATTACAGCCCATCGCTCGAACGATATAATGACGGCTCTGCGCCTGAAAGAGGAGTTTGGCTTTAATATGATTCTTGACGGAGCATCCGAGGCATACTTGCTGCTGGATGAAATCAAAGAAGCAAACGTACCGGTGATTATCCACCCCACGATGATTCGCACCTACGGGGATGCTCAGAATGCCAGTTTTACCACGGCAGCTCAGCTACATGAAAATGATATCCCATTTGCGTTTCAAAGCGGATATGAAAGCTATGTTCCCAAAACCAGAATTGTACTTTTTGAGGCAGCGATGGCCACGGCATACGGTCTTTCGCGTCAAGCTGCCCTGCAGGCACTGACAACTTCACCGGCCAAAATTCTGGGGATTGATCAACGCGTGGGATCGTTGCGACAAGGCAAGGATGCGGATCTGGTGCTGTTTGATGGCGATCCTTTCGAATATACTACTCATGTGACTTCCGTTATTGTGGATGGGAAGGTGGTTGAGAAGTAGTTTCA
>CAZYOD010000278.1:1638-3138 GCA_964648635.1 uncultured Balneolaceae bacterium
TCAGTATTCCAGGAAAACTTATCGGCAACGAGCCGATACTCCTCATCCAAGGTCACGTTCGAAATTGTACGTGTATCCGTGTTAATACTCAATGAAACGTCCGAATCATAAATAAGATTAAGGGAATGATCGGTAATTTCTTCAAAAACATTGGTCTGCACATTACTGGTGGGGCAAACTTCAAGGTGGATATCGTTTTCCCGCAAGTGCTTTAATAGCTCGGGATCTTCCGCGCTGCGAACTCCATGACCGATACGCGCAGGTTTAAAATGCTCCAGCGTCTCCCACACACTATCCGGGCCGCGGGCTTCTCCCGCATGAGCCGTACTGTTGAGTTTCTTCTCGTTGGCATATTTGAAAGCCGAAATATGATTGTCGATAGGGAAACCGGCCTCATCGGCAGCGATATCAAATCCCACCACACGACTGTCCTCAAACTGCTCCACCAGTTTTACCGTCTGCATGCTTTGTTCTTCAAAATAATGGCGCAGTGTACATAAAATAACACCCGCCTCAATTCCGGTAGATTCTACCTGCTCTTCCACTGCCCTGTTCACCGTCTGCACTACCTCTTCTGCCGATAAATCTTTTCGCGTGTGCTCCAAAGGGGCAAACCGCATTTCGGCATAAATAACGTTATCGGCCTTCAGCTGCTCAAACAGATCCTGCACCACCACCCGCAGCGCTTCCTTAGTCTGCATCAGCACGATAGCATTTTCCGAGCGGCGAATATAATCAGCCAGATCCCGGCATTTGTCAGGCGCCACAAACAAACGGTGATATTCTTCCTCCGCCATATCGGGATTAAGCTCCCGAATCACATCAAAACTCAGGGAGCAATCCAGATGCAGGTGAAGCTCTATTTTGGGTAAGGCTGAAAAATCCATGAAACTGTATTAAATACCGTAACAAGTAATGGTTCCTATTAACCCAAATATCCCATTTTCATCCGCCACAAAAAAGAAAAATCACCTCTATAAGATGTTTCTAAGTTGGCGGCGGGTTTCTTATTTTTGATCGGCTGAGAAGTCAGCCCAAATTGATCTTTATAATATCTCATCACTCCAACTTTATGACGTACCTTTCCACAGAAAACCTCTCCAAGCATTATGGAGCCCGCGTGCTGTTTGAAGGCCTTTCGTTCGGGATATCCGAAGGCGATAAGACAGCACTGATTGCGGAAAACGGTACGGGCAAGTCCACTATCCTGCAGATTCTGGCGGGTGAAGAGACGCCCGACGAGGGAAAGGTGATGATCCAAAACGACATCAGCATCGGCTACCTGGAGCAGGAACCACAGATGGACAGTGACATTTCTATTCGCCGGTATATTGCGCAAAGCGACAATGAGATGGTTCGGCTGACTCAAAAGTATAAAGAGGCCGCCGAACGTCAGGCAGAAAATTTTAATGCCGAGACGCGGGAAGCTTTCCAAAAAGCATCCGCCTCTTTATTTTTTCGTGGTTTAATTTTTCGTTCTTGAGCAGCCTCAAATTCACT
>CAZYOD010000279.1:0-3138 GCA_964648635.1 uncultured Balneolaceae bacterium
AATGTCGTTGTGCGTATGCGTATGATTATGGACGACGCGTTCGCCATTCAGAACTTCGACGAGTGTTTCCATCCCCAAGTCGCGTTTAGGCATTTTTTCGGGATCGCCGTCGGCGTTTTCAAGTTTTTGCTTATACTCTTGGGCTTCCATAAAAAGCTCCCGCACCATGGACGCTGATTTGGCCCGTGTACCGGGGAAAGGACCCGATCCCAATGGATTGGTACCGTTCGCCATTTTGAGTCCGCCGGCAATTCCTTCTTGGGGATCATCAACAAACAGCATCTCCTCAATTTGGTCGGCCTCTCGAAGTTTTAGATAGATCGTTCGGCCGCTCATCAGGTGACCCGATCCCGGCATTACATTGACGGTGGTGATGCCGCCGGCCAGCGCTTTTTTAAAGGTGTCGCTTCTGGGATCGATACTGTCTAGAATTCGAACACCGGGATGCATGGCGGAAGATCGATCGCCGCCGTCGCCGCTGCCAATATGAGAGTGCGAATCGACAAGTCCGGGCATTATTACTTTTCCGGACACATCGTGGCGGGTAGCATTATCGGGAATCTGAACTTCATCCTCTGCACCGATTGCCGAAATTTTCCCGTTTTCAATAATTAATGTACCATTTTCAATGGGTTCGCCGCTGATGGGGATGATTTTTCCGCCGGTGAAAGCCTCGGGTTGCGATTGTGCAAGTAAGGCCGAAGAACAAAAGGCCAGAAACAGTACAGCAAGGAGAAGTCGTTTCATGGGATCGCCTGTATTAATTTGTGGTTATTATTTTGCCGTTCCTAAAAAGTTGATTATGCTAATAAGCTTCCGTGATGGCAAATTATCAAGTAACTGATTTGCAATCTTTTACGATTTCATTTGTTGATAACAATAAAAGTGATTTTTTAAAAGGATCAAATGCCCTATACATTACCTCCGACCCCCAATAATAAAGCCGGCAATCAACGGTGCGTAGGTCTTGAGCTTGAGTTTGCAGGTATCAAAATCGAGGAAGCTGCAAAAATTATCCAATCCTTATATGGCGGAAAAATTGAAAAAGAGCATCGCTATCATTTTCAAATTATAGATACCGAATTTGGCGATTTTACTGTAGAGCTTGATGCTCGCATCCTCAAAAAAATGGCCAGCGAAAATATATTTGAAAAATGGGGCATTAAGATAGATGAAAAGACTGTCCGAAAATCTATAGAGGATGTAGTTGATAAGTTGGCAAAGACGGTGGTGCCGCTGGAAGTTGTTATGCCGCCGGTACAAATCAAAAAGCTACACCGACTTGAAGAATTGCGGAACGAGCTGCAGAAAAATAAAGCGGAGGGCACCGGTACCTCGTTGGTTCATGCCTTTGGGATGCATATTAATATCGAATCGCCGGATTTAGAAACACCGACGCTGCTTCGTTACCTGCGCTCGGTGGTTCTGTTATATCCCTGGTTGCTGAAGGTTCTTAAAATAGATTTTATGCGACGGGTTTCTCCGTTTGTTGATCCCTATCCGCCGAAATATGTGCAAAAAATTTTGGACCCTTCATATAATCCTGATCAGCAGCAGTTTATTGAAGATTATCTGGAATTTAATGCCACGCGAAACCGTGTGGTAGATATGATGCCGATCTTTGGATTGCTGAATGCCAAGCTCATAGAGCCGGTCATGGAAGGTGAAAAGAACGCTCCGCGCGCCGCATTTCATTATCGCCTCCCGAACAGCCGCATTGATGATGCCGACTGGCGATTTGAGGATGAATGGAATCATTGGCTGGCGGTGGAGAAATTGGCCGAAGATGAGGAAATGCTGCGTAAATTGAGCCGGTTATATTTACTGAGAAAAGAAGAAACGGTTATTTCTTTTCGTAAAGAATGGGTAGAGACGATAAAAATTCTTTTGGATTTAGATGAGTAAGAAGCGACCGAATATTGGTGTAACGGGGCCCGACCAAGGGGGCACGGCTGCTTGGTGGTTTACCAAATTTGCTTTATTCCTTCACGGCGGACGTGCTGTTCGTATCCGTCCCGAAACGGGGACTCCTGATATTGATATCCATGGCTTAATTATTGGTGGCGGGGCAGATATAAATCCCAAGAGATACGGCAAATCCGAAATTCAGGATCTGCTTTCGACTGATGAAAAAATATCGGGAGTCAAGCAGTTTTTTATCAGATTAGCCACAATCTTTTTTTTCCCGTTTATATACCTTATCCGGAAAATTTTTTCGACGACCTCTGCCGGAGTTGATAATGAGCGTGATGAGCTGGAATTTGAAATGCTAGCACGTGCTCTGGAGAAGGGGATTCCGGTGTTGGGAATCTGCCGGGGTGCACAACTTCTTAATATCCATCAGGGCGGATCTCTTCACAGCGATATCAGCAATTTTTATTCTGAGGTACCGCAGCTAAAAACCGTCTGGCCTAAAAAAAAGGTACAGGTTGACCCTGAAAGTAAGCTTCATGATGTCTTGCAGTACGACTCGGTTTGGGTGAACGCTTTGCACAATCAAGCTATAGATGAGCTTGGCGAAGGGCTTAAAATTGTGGCGCGTGAAGAAAATGGAATTGTACAGGCTATCGAAAATGAGAGCAACAATTTTATTCTTGGCGTGCAATGGCACCCCGAATATTTGCCGCAAATACCCCTGCAGCGGCGTATTTTTAAATCACTGGTCGAGAGGGCAAAGAGATTTATTACCCAAAATAAGTTTTAACGCACCCCGACCCGACAGACATCGGGACCACTCCTCTTGATAGAGGGACACTTTTTCTTGCCGACTTCATCAGGTTAAAACCCCGGCCTTAGAATATGAGGGGAGAATTACTTTGTGCTCTAAATAAGTAATAATTGAAATTCGACTACCTATCCACTTTTACTTCTCATCCCAAGCTCTGATTGGGGGATTATAACACCCTTACGAATACCTTCACCGTTTTTACAAAAGCTTTCTTCAGGCAGTTTCAAGTCTAAAATTTAGAGCCGGCCCATAATGCAGGTAAAACGTCCAACCCGTTTTACTTTAAGCGATAGCCCGAGTGGATACTCGGGCTATTTTTTTAATAGGAGGTCTTGTGGAATCACGGGAAACCTTGGCTCCCCACATTGTTCAGGCAGACATTAGGTATCTACCTTATAATCCACAAAATG
>CAZYOD010000280.1:0-3132 GCA_964648635.1 uncultured Balneolaceae bacterium
CGAAATGAAACTTCGCAGATGCGTAAGAAGAAAAAGCTTAAGCGTCTGCAGGTTATCGAGTCGTTCCGTGCAGCGAATCAGCACACTGAAAACCGTCCCGAGTGGATGGTTCAAAGTGTTATCCCGGTTATTCCACCGGAGCTTCGTCCTTTGGTACCGTTGGAGGGTGGGCGCTTTGCTACTTCCGACCTGAATGATCTCTACCGAAGAGTCATTATCCGTAACAATCGTTTGAAGCGCCTTATTGATATTAAGGCACCGGACGTAATCCTGCGTAACGAGAAGCGAATGTTGCAGGAAGCGGTTGACTCGCTTTATGACAATTCCAGAAAATCCAACGCGGTACGGAACAATAACCGACCTCTTAAATCTCTCAGTGATATGCTGAAGGGTAAAAGCGGTCGTTTCCGTCAAAACTTGCTTGGTAAGCGTGTTGACTATTCCGGCCGATCAGTAATTGTTGTTGGCCCGGAATTGAAGATGCATCAATGTGGTCTTCCAAAAGAAATGGCGGTAGAGCTTTACAAGCCGTTTATCATCCGCAGATTAATAGAGCGCGGATATGTTAAAACGGTAAAATCCGCCAAGAAAGTTGTTGACCGCAGGGACCAAGTTGTTTGGGAAGTTCTTGAAAATGTTATTGACGGACACCCTGTACTGCTTAACCGTGCGCCGACACTGCACAGGCTTGGTATTCAGGCATTTCAGCCGGTACTGATTGAGGAGAAAGCAATACGACTCCATCCGCTGGCCTGTACGGCATATAATGCCGACTTTGACGGTGACCAGATGGCTGTTCACCTACCGCTAAGCCACGATGCAGTATTAGAAGCATCTGTACTTATGCTGGGTTCTCACAACCTGTTAAGTCCCGCAAGTGGAGGGCCTATTGCTGTTCCTTCGCAGGATATGGTTTTGGGTATCTATTACATGACCAAGATGGGAAGCAACAAAAAAGGCGAAGGTAAAACCTTTGCAAACCTCGATGAGGTACTTATTGCCTATGATCGGGGCCGCCTTGATATGCATGCCAAAATAAATCTCCGTATTTACAAAGAAAACGAAGACGGAGAGAAAGAGCAGGAAATTATCAAGACAACAACAGGCCGTGTGCTGTTCAATAAGATCCTGCCGGATGTAATGGGTTTTGTGAACCGAACACTCGGTAAAAAAGAGTTGCGTTCTCTCATTGGAGATATCCATTACAACGTAGGTACAGCTCGAACTGCGGAATTTTTGGATGATATGAAGCGCCTCGGATATGAAGAAGCCACAACTGGTGGTCTCTCATTTAGCCTTGAGGATATCGTTATCCCTGATGAAAAAGATGAACTTCTGCAAAAAGCCAAAGATGAGGTCGCCGAGATTACTGAGCGATATGAAATGGGCTTTATCACGGATAATGAACGCTATAATCAGGTAATTGATAAGTGGACAAGTACTACAAACCGTGTTTCTGAATCTCTTTTTGAAGCACTTACATCCGACCGTGATGGGTTTAACCCGGTATTTATGATGGCGGATTCCGGTGCTCGTGGTTCTAAAGAGCAGATCCGACAGCTAGGCGGTATGCGTGGGCTGATGGCTAAGCCACAAAAAAGCTCCATGCAAGAAGGAAATGAGGTAATTGAGAACCCAATTCTTTCTTCCTTTAAAGAAGGCTTGACAGTCCTTGAATACTTTATTTCTACGCACGGTGCTCGTAAAGGTCTGGCCGATACGGCACTTAAAACAGCTGATGCCGGTTATTTGACACGTCGATTAGTTGACGTCTCGCAAGACATTATCATTAATGAAAATGATTGCGGAACGCTGCGTGGTATCAAAATGAAAGCGCTGAAGGATAATGAGGATATCATTGAAAGCCTCGAAGACCGTATCCTTGGTCGAGTTTCACTGCATGATATCTATGATCCGATTAGTGATGAATTGCTGTGTGAAGCAAATCAGCTCATCGATGAAGATGTAGCAAAAAGCATTGCTGAAACGTCTATTGAGGAAGTTGAGATTCGATCCGTTCTGACATGTGAAACAGAACGCGGAGTTTGTTCTAAATGCTATGGTCGTGACTTGGCAAGAGGAACGATGGTTCAAGTTGGTGAAGCTGTAGGTGTTATTGCAGCGCAATCAATTGGTGAGCCTGGAACACAGCTTACGCTTCGAACTTTCCACGTTGGTGGTACTGCTTCTCGTATGGAGTCTGAATCCATGCACAAAGCGAAATTTGAAGGTAAAGTTGAATTTGAAAATGTTCGTGTTGTCGAATATGACGACGGAGAAGAGATTCACGATGTGGTTCTGAGCCGCGCCGGAGAAATCAAGATTATTGATGAGGAAGGCAAAGTGCTTACGACCTACAACGTGCCTTATGGTTCTGAGCTCTTGGTAGAAGAGGGCGATGAAGTACCCAAGGGTGTTCCACTTTGTACATGGGATCCGTACAATGCTAATATTTATGCAGAGATTGACGGAACCATAGAGTACAAGGATATTTTGGAAGACATTACGTTCTCCGAAGAAACCGATGCTCAAACAGGTCACCGCGAAAAAGTTGTGATTGATTCCAAAGATCGCTCACTCATTCCAACCATCTTGGTTAAAGGTGATGATGACCGTGTTCGGGAAAAAACACTTCCTGTGGATACCCACATTGTTGTAGAAGACGGAGAAGATGTATCAGCCGGACAGGTTCTGGCTAAGATTCCTCGATCTACCGGTCAATCCAAGGATATTACGGCAGGTCTGCCGCGTGTTACGGAGCTGTTTGAGGCTCGATCGCCAAGTGATCCGGCTGCGGTATCAGAGATTGACGGTATCGTTCGCATGGGTGGACGTAAACGAGGTAAACAGGAAGTTATCGTCGAAAGTAAGGACGGCAAAACTGAAAAAACATACCTCATTTCTCTGTCGAAGCACATTCTTGTGCAGGAAAATGATTACGTTGAAGCCGGTCAGCAACTTTCCGACGGTACCATCCCGGCCGAAGAGATTCTTAACATTCTCGGACCGTATGCGGTACAGTCTTACCTTGTGAATGAGATTCAGGAGGTTTACCGACTGCAGGGTGTGAAGATCAACGACAAGCACATTGAGACGATTGTTCGCACCATGATGCAGAAGGTAGAGGTAACC
>CAZYOD010000281.1:0-3129 GCA_964648635.1 uncultured Balneolaceae bacterium
AACTCCGTCAGGACCGGAAGGTAGCAGCGGTAGGAGGTTGTAGCGGCGTGATGTAGGATGCTTACCCTCTCTTTTTTTAACACCATTCTGTATTCCTGATTCTGCGGTTCAGCTGTTCTCGATGTCATTAGCAATATGCTCGGCATGCACGCGTGTATTTTCAATAAACAGTGTGCTGGTATCCATCCCGCCGCAGACAACACCGGCTACATAAATGCCTTTTCTATTTGTTTCCAGCGAATCATCATCATACACCGGCATTTTATCCTGGTCATTCGTTGTTTCAATTCCAAAGCCCTTCATGAGATCAAAATTGGGTTGATAGCCGGTCATGGCCAGTACAAAATTATTGGGTATAGTTTTGATTCCTTTCGGAGTTTTAAGAACTACTTCTTTCGGCTTTATCTCTTTGACCTCGGTATTGAAAAAACCGGTGATTTCGCCGTTTTTGAGACGGTTTTCGATATCCGGCTTTACCCAATATTTTACTGATTCCTTAATTTGTGAATCGCGAACTACTAATGTTACGTTCGCGTGAGCGCGATAGGTTTCCAGCGCGGCATCCACCGCCGAATTCCCGCCGCCGATAATCAACACATCTTGCCATGCATAAGCGTGGGCCTCATCATAATAATGCTTTACCTTATCAAGATTTTCGCCGGGAATATTCATCATTTTGGGGATATCATAAAATCCCGTGGCCACCACCACTTTTGATGCTTCGTAGCTGTCCTTATCGGTTTCTATTGTAAAAGATGAATCCTCTCCGGAAATGTTCTGTACTTCTTCATATAGATTGATATCCAGGTCATAGCTTTCGGCCGCCCTACGGTAATACTCCAGCGCTTCGCGGCGTGTGGGTTTGGGGCCGTGAGAGATGAACGGTACACCGCCAATCTCCAGCCGCTCCGACGTGGAGAAAAACGTCATGTCTTTGGGATAATTAAAAATGCTGTTGACCAGACAGCCTCGCTCAATAATTTTAGATGGGATATTTCGTCGCTTAAGTTCGATAGCAGTTGCTAAACCAATGGGACCTGCTCCTACAATAATGACCATGAGTTACCGTGTGTCTGAAAATTTCATGTTAAAATACTGCTTTTAACAAAAGTGAACTAAGAACAATTCTTTTGATTTAAATATTACTGCTCAAATAATTTTCGATTACAAAATTCAGCCATCCCCGGGGTTTACTCCAAAATCCTACATGTCCGCCTTCTTCGGTAATAATGTAATCGGTAAATCTGTTCTGGTTAATTTTTGCAACGGGCATAGCCTCGATGGGACACAGCGGATCTTGCCGGCTGTGAATAAGCAGCGTATCCGTTTTGATGTGCTCAACAAATCGACGTCCCGAACATTGTTCGTAATAGTCATTTGCATTCTTGAAACCGTGAATAGCTGAGGTCACCTGATCATCGAACTCATAAATTGATGAACCCGAAAATGTCGGCAGTTCGGGGAAAGCTTGGCGTTTTAAACTGAGTTTTTTTCGGAGTGTACGGAGAAATTGATATTCATAAATGCGATTAAAGCTTCTGGATAACAGCATCGCACCCAACCGTAAGTCGTAGGGTACTGAAACTGCCACGGCGGCATCTACTACGCAATTGCTGTTATGTTCGGCCAGAAACTTCAATAGTGCATTGGCTCCTAGTGAAAATCCAACCGCTCCAATTTTTTTCTCAGGATACTGCTCGCGAATCCAGTGGAAAACAGTACCGTAATCCTTAGTTTCGCCTGAGTGATAAAATCTTGAACAATTATTAATGCGCGATCCGCAACCTCTGAAATTTACTGCAACTGCGGAGAAACCTTCACGGCTTAAAACCTTCATTAGTTCTATGATGTAGTAACGGTTGGATGACCCCTCCAACCCGTGAAAGAGGACGATGATGGTATCGGAATCCGGTTGAATAGCACAGTCGAGCTCTAGAAAATCATCATCCGGGGTAGAGATTTCTATGCGCTCAACATCCGGTTGCTTGGTATCCCCGAACAGCGACCCAACAATAGTGTGGACATGTCCGTTAAAACACCAAGGCGGTGGCTCAAAGGGCGGGACGTGTCGAAGATTTGTTTTCATGATGATCTATCTATTGCAGCTATCTCCATAAGCTGACAGCACTAGAAGGATTTGATGAATGTCATACCGAGTGTCTCGGTTCCTTGGTCGGTTTCAAGATGTGCAAAGTAAACCCCGCTGCTTAATCCCTCGGGAATGAAAGAGATGAAATGAGAGCCCGCTTCAAATTCTCCATTGGCAAGAACCCGGACTTTTCGGCCTACGGTATCATAAATGGTAAGTGTGATATCCGTGGTTTCCTGAAGATTCAATTGGATCTGAGTCTCTTCATGAAAGGGATTCGGAAAATTTTGAACAAGGCTGGTTTCATCCGGAATTTCTTCGGAAACGGCGCTCCCCGCCGGTGACACAGAAAAAAGATCTCGTGAGCGTGCTTCAGCAATTTGGGTGCGAAGCTGATCCACATCATCCCCAAAAGCATAGATAAAACCTACATCAATTTTTGCTCCCGGGTACAGGGTGTAGGGACCGGATGCCGTTACCGCCGAAACATCAGCATTTTGGATTTCGGTGCGTACCGTTCCGGCCGTAAGGGCTGCACTTTTTTCGCCATTGGTAAAGCCGTCGTATAGACCAAATGTGACTGAGTCGACTCTACCATCCACAGCATTATCAATAGCAAGAGCGCTGGAAATCGGCCCCAAATGAGCAACGGCTACAACAGGTTGAGTGCTGGATGAGGAGGCGTCAGATAGATATAGAATGCTGTCGGCCTCGCTGAATGAGGCATTGTTGTTTCCGGCATTGTTTCCGATATCCCAGTCGTTGAAGATGCCTGCATACATATCTTTCATGGTGATGTAGGTAGATGGATTTTGAATGGTGTATTTAACAAACACTACGTTGCTGATTCCGGGATCGTCGAGAGCGTAGGTTTGCATATCAATGGAAGCCTGGGCGACCGTATCACCAATAGTAACAAACTGGGTATTACCGATTAAGCCGTCACCGTCTTCCGTAGGATTTACGTAAAATGCTTGCTGGGGAAAGAAATCACGAGAAACGCTTCCCCCGGAAGTACGGACCGCATCATATATTTCATC
>CAZYOD010000282.1:0-3117 GCA_964648635.1 uncultured Balneolaceae bacterium
CTGAGGGGGAAGTTGAAAAGTATGATGTTGATTTGTCATCGCTGCGTGAAACATTTAAAGAACAGCTAGCGGCCGAACAAGCTAAAGAAGAGGCTGCAGCTGCTACTGATGACGGAGAAGTGTCAGCGGAACGAGGTGAAACGATAGCACAGGAAAACGGTTGTATGACTTGCCACTCAACGGACGGGTCCAAACTTGTGGGTCCAACCTGGCAAGGGGCTTATGGACATGAAGTTACTTTAGAAGATGGTTCTACTGTTACTGCTGATGAAGAATATTTGCGTGAATCTATTGTAGATCCGTCAGCCAAAATTGTCGAAGGGTTTCCGCCGTCGATGGTGCCGTATGATTATCTCAGTGACAGCGAAATTAACTCGTTGATCGAATACATTAAATCATTGAGCGAAAACGCTGAATAACACGAACTCAAAAGGTATTTAACAAATCAAATAGTTGGTTTTAATCTATGAGCAAGCCTAAAATAACTGATACGCTGACATTCCCCTCAGATCTAAATCTAACCAAATCGCTGTTTGGTGTGGGAATAGTGGGTCTGTTGGCTAGCGGTATTGGATATTTCCTCGAACATGATCAGTTTTTCTTCTCTTATTTAGTAAGTTTCTCATTCTTTTCCAGTATTGCACTTGGGAGTCTGTTTTTTGTCATGCTTCAGCATTTGACACGCTCAGAATGGAGCGCTGTACTGCGTCGCATTCCCGAAGCAATTTCTTCAAATATTTGGATCTGGGCCTTTTTTATTATTCCAATATTTTTTGGGATGCATTCGCTTTATCATTGGACACATGCTGATGCTGTTGCAAATGATCCTGTTTTGCAAGGTAAAGAGCCTTATCTGAATACTACGTTCTTTATTATCCGCCAGTTTATCTACTTCGGACTATGGAGTTTTTTAGGCTATCAAATGTATAGCAAGTCTGTTGAGATGGATGAAACCGGCAATTGGGGTATTCAAACCTTATTGCGGCGAACCAGCGGACCGGGCTTGTTTTTCTTTGCAATCACCTTGGCTTTTGCTTCATTCGATTGGCTAATGGCTCTCGATCCTCACTGGTATTCCACCATTTTTGGTGTGTATTATTTTGCGATGAGCTTCCAGGGATTATTTGCTGCACTAATTCTCATAGTACTGTTTCTGTGGAAAAAAGGTTTATTAACTGATACCATCAAAAAGGGACATATTTATGATCTGGGTGTTCAGATGTTTGGCTTTACTATATTCTACGCCTACATCGCGTTCAGTCAGTTTCTGTTGATTTACTATGCTAACATTCCGGAAGAAACACTTTGGTACCTCGAACGGTTGAACGGAGGATATGAATATTTAGCGTACTTCTACTTGTTTGGCCGATTTGTAATTCCTTTCGTAGTACTGCTTCCGAGATGGACTAAGTCGAATCTAAAGATTGTCGGAACCATTTCAGCGCTGATTCTGGTTTCGCATTTGGTTGAGCTGTACTGGATTGTGATGCCGGTGCTGCATCATCATGGATTTCATTTTGATTGGATGATTATTACCAGCTTCCTGGGACTCGGAGGTATCTTTTTCGGATTATTTTTCCACCGATTTAAGCAAAATAAAATGGTCCCTATTAATGACCCAAAGCTGGGAGATTCACTGAATAAACACTAATCCCGAAACTCAATAAAAGCAGTCAGGGTCTGCCCACTGCGAATTAAGTTTTAAAACTCCATGGCAAGCGAAGAAAAAAGATATACTGCCGCATTTAAAAAAGAAGTTGCTCAAAAGGCACTCGATCAGCAAAAAAAAGATCTTGACAAGCTGTCTAATGAATATGATGTGCCTGTTTCTGTAATTTTGATGTGGGCCACTGAGCTTGAGAAAGGCGGTGAGGATGTTTTTGAAACTGATGAAGAACCGCAAGCAGAGCCCACTGAAGAGACAACGGAAGTTGACATAGAAATTACGGATAAACAGGTAGCTGATTCTGTTGAACACGGTGTAATGCTGGATCGACTGAACTATAAGCGTCTTACTTTTTGGAGCGTTTTCGGCACTATCCTTGTTCTGATTTTTGTACAAGCTCTCTTTGAAATGAATAAGTACAACGAACGGATTACCCAAGAACGGGTTTCTGCGGAGAGTGAATTTTATCAGGTCAATGAATTAAAAAGTGAAGCGCAGGAACAGTTGGAAAGCTTTGGAGTTGTTGATCTTGAAAACGGCATTTATAGAATTCCTATCGACAGCGCTATTAATCAAATGGCTGTCGATGAAGAGTAACTGAACTACAGATATGAACTACACTGGGCTTGTTATAGCATTAAGCCTGTTATTACTCCCATACTCTTCTTATGCTCAGCTTAATAACCAAAAACCGAGAAACTTAGAGGATGTAGGAGTAACCGAGCGGTTGGGTGAAAAGATACCGCTCGATCTAAAGTTTGCCAACGCCAAAGGTGATACGTTGGCGTTAAAAGAATTATTTAGTGACGGCAAACCGGTGTTGTTGAATCCGGTTTATTATGAGTGTCCGCAACTGTGTTCGATGGTGAAGGAAGCAATTTTTAAGGGTATCAAAGATTTAAAATGGAGCCCGGGTACTGAGTACGATATTGTGACCTTCAGCTTTGATCCTAATGAGAAAACACCGCTAGCGGCAGAGAATAAAGAAAGATTTTTAAATAAGCTGGAACGGGAAGGAGCCGGGGATGGCTGGCACTTTCTAACCGGTGACCAAGAAAGTATTCAACAACTTACTGAGGCTGTAGGCTTTGATACTAAAAAGCTGGAAAACGGGCAATATGCGCATAGCGCAGCAATTATGTTTCTAAGCCCCGATGGCACGATAACACGTTATTTATACGGCCTTAAGTTCGACGAGTTTAATATGCGCAATGCGCTTTATGAAGCAGCTGATGGTAAAATTGGCAGTACCGCTGAACAGGTATTGCTCTACTGCTATCAATATGATGCGGATTCTAATACATACGTACCTGTTGCCTGGAGGATCATGAAGATTGGTGGCTTTGCGACCATGCTAATTCTGGGTATATTTCTTGGTTTTATGTGGGTACGGCACCGATATTCTAATAATGAAAAGCAAATAAAAGAACCGAATGGACGCGCTTAACGAT
>CAZYOD010000283.1:0-3115 GCA_964648635.1 uncultured Balneolaceae bacterium
TGGTTTCGTGCTTCGCCAATATTTTTTTAAAGTCATCAACGTAGTCGGGCAAATCCGCAACGCGTACGGCAGTATCTTCGCAAAAAGTGGGGGTTCTTCCTTCGGCTCCCAGCCCCATTAGCAGACCGAGCCCCGCCTTTCGAAGCCGCCAGACGCGATCTTTTTTTTCAGGAGCGGTAATGACCGGCGCGGCATCACTAAGGCCTAAATCTCGCAGACGCTTAGCCAGATTATTGGCTTTTGCTGAAAGATCGTGGATGTCATCTCCATCAAATTGTATGATGAGAATACAATGAGGTTCTCCTTCCAGAAAGAATCGGTTTTCCCGCTGTTCGATGTTGCCCTTCGTCGCACCCAGAATGATATGATCGACAAGCTCAACCGCCGCGGGATTTTGTTTTACGATCTCTACGGTAGCTTCCATCGCCTTACGAATTGAGGAGAAATGGGGAACAAGAACGACAGACTCGGGATCTTGGGAAACCAGATTCACTTTTGCAGAGGTGGTCATCGCCAGGGTGCCTTCGCTGCCGCAGAGGAGTTCGGCCATATTGAATTTTCGACCGTTGGGATTAAAAGGCTGCATTTCGCACAGGCGGTCGAGGGCGTAGCCTGTGTTGCGCCGGATAATTTCGGGATGAGGATAGTTTTTTAGGATTTCCTCTTTGTGTTTGCGAATCAGAGAAATTATCTCGCGATAGATGTGTCCCTCGAATGAATCAAGCTTTAATTTTTCTTCTAATTCCTGTTCGCTGAGCGGTTTAAACAGGGCGCGCGATCCATTGCTTAGAACGGCGTCAATTTCCAGGATATGCTCACGTGTTGTTTTATATTTGATGGAGAAGCTGCCGCAGGAGTTATTGCCGATCATACCGCCGATCATGCAGCGGTTGGTCGTTGCGGTGTCAGGACCCAATAGCAGGTTGTATTTATCGACCTCACGGTTCAGGGAATCCCGAATGACACCCGGTTGCACATGAGCATATTGCCGGTCGGGATCGACGTTTAGGATCCGATTCATGTTGCGGCCTACATCCATCACAATGCCGCCGCCGGTCGTTTGTCCCGCCAGGCTGGTTCCCGCCCCACGCGCGGTGATGGTTTTGCCGTGATCGTGAGCCCAGCGTACTATCGAAATCATTTCCTGAACCGAGGAAGGAAATGTAACCCCTTCGGGTAATTCCTCATAGCTTGAGGCGTCATTAGCATAGAGGCGTCGCGTTTGCTCGTCGGTAAAAATTGGAGGTGCAGAAAGCGTGGTTGATGCATCCATATAGGGAAGATATACCAATATTTGACTGCCTTTGCAAAGTGAAATTAATAAGATGTTTTACTTCCATGTCCTCACCCGGGGAACTCCTTATTTTTGGTTCTGTATAATAAACAGGGCGCAAAATTATTCAAACAGGGATAAAAATCAGGCAGTTTATTGTTAGTTCTGATAAGGCCAAGGAATAATTAAAAAGAAACCTTCATCAAAAGAAGAGGAATCATGAAAAATTTCAACCCACTTATCCTTCTTTTACCGTCTGTTCTTATATTTTTGCCCGGTTGTGATCTGATAGGAGATATATTTGAGGCAGGTTTTTGGGCAGCCATAATTTTAATCATTGCGGTTATCGCTTTGATCATCTGGTTGGTTTCCAGTTTCAGGAACAGAAGTAATGAGCTATAGTTTTGCTCGCTGCAAATTTATAAAACCCTAAACTCCCTATACGGAAGGGGTATCAATGCATAAAAGCACTTTCGGCGCGCTTGACGATTTCATCACCGATAGCTAGTCCGGCGGTAGCGGCGGGGCTGGGAGCATTAAGAACGTGAATCTCATTTTCGGTTACCTCGAACTGGAAATCATCCAGTATTTCGCCGTTCGGTTTGAGCGCCATAGCCCGCACGCCGGCCGGGGAGGGTTTTAAGTGATGCGGACGAATGGCAGGTATCAAATCCTGCAATCCTTTTACAAATGCTTTTTTGGAAAAGGAGCGGTACCATTCATCCAGTCCCATTTTCCAGTGCTTTTTTGCAAGTTTCCAGAAACCGGGAAAGTTCAGAGTCTCAATAGTTTCATCCAGATCAAAAGAGATCTTATGGTAGCCTTCGCGTTTGAAAGCAAAAACCGCGTTGGGGCCACACTCAATAGCGCCGCTGACCATCTTTGTGAAATGCACGCCGAGGAAGGGGAACGCCGGATTGGGCATGGGATAAATCAAGCCGTTGACAAAATGTTTGGCTTCCGGTTTGAGCTCGTAATATTCGCCGCGGAAGGGCACGATCTGTACATCGGGAAAGACACCCGCTGACTTTGCGACTTGATCGCTGTATAATCCCGCGCAATTTATAAGATAACGAGAATTGAAAGTGTCCGCTTGGGTTACGACTGAAAGATTTTCCTTACTACTATTGATTTTTTTGACTTCCTGTCCGCAGGCGACCGTATGTCCATTGGCTTCGATAAGCTCGCGAAGTTTTTGGCAAACGCCTACAAAGTCAACGATGCCGGAGCAGGGTACATGAATAGCTTCAATGCCATTGGCATAAGGTTCGATTTCGGCCAGTTCTTGGGGACCAATTTTTTGTATGCCTTCGATCTTGTTTGTCTGACCAGTTTCAAAAATGTTATCCAACCGAGGCAGATCTTCTTCTTTGGTGGCAATGATTACTTTGCCGCAAATTTCGTAATCCACATCATACTGCTTACAAAAATCTACGAGCTGATGGCGTCCCTCTACGCAATTTTTAGCGCGGTAGCTGTTGGGTTTATAATAGATACCGGAGTGAATGACGCCTGAATTATTCCCCGTTTGATGTGCTGCCACCCGGTTTTCTTTTTCGAGCACCAGGATTTTTACATCCGGGTAAGTCAGTGACAGCTTATAAGCGGTAGAAAGGCCAACAATCCCCGCTCCTACAATGATGAAATCGTGAGTCATGCCTTAGTTTGTGTTCATCCCTAAAATTAGTCGCCTAAAATATAAACAAAAAAAGCCGGATCAAATGAACCGGCTTTTTTGAATTAGTGGTTAGAACTGTAGTCAGATATTTTCCTGATCGGGAATGGGAAAGCTTACCCAGACGTTGTCTCCCGCTCGATCCAAAGGTAGCTCATCCAGGCGAT
>CAZYOD010000284.1:0-3108 GCA_964648635.1 uncultured Balneolaceae bacterium
AGTATCAAGCGTAATTATTTCTTTAGGGATGATATTCTGTGCCAGACACTGTTTAGAGATTCGTTTTGCGCCCATGCCGCTTGAATAACCCTCTCCATTATTTTTTAAAAGCTCAGGCTTCTCTTTTAGGCCTTTGCTTTCTTCCATTTCGGAGAAGAAAAAAAGTAAATTCGGCCAATTTTGTTTACTTGTTTCTTCTGCTAGTGTAAGCGCCATCCCTAATCCGGCACAGTCATCCATGGCACCTTTCAAATACTCATCAGTGATTTCTACAGGCAGTTCTTGCGGATAATCGGTGCCATAATGGTTTATTTTGTCCAGATGAGCAGTAAATGCTATAGTCGGCAATTCCGGATTT
The DNA here is from genome assembly GCA_964648635.1 of uncultured Balneolaceae bacterium. Taxonomy (GTDB): domain Bacteria; phylum Bacteroidota; class Rhodothermia; order Balneolales; family Balneolaceae; genus Fodinibius. Next base: position 359 of record CAZYOD010000284.1, read on the forward strand.
CTTTCCAGTTGAAATACCAGGTTATTTCCGGGCATCTCAATTTCTTTAGCTTCAGAAATTGAATCAAACACCGACCGTACATAAGGATGCAATCGTTCTTCGTACGAGCTAAACGACGGAACGCGAGCTGTATTTTTGATATGTTGTAAAGCTCGATCAATCATTAATCAGAAGTAAAATCAATTCTGAACTTGCCATTATCCTCAGCTTTGATGTCAATTTTATCAATTACAGCATTACTGCTTAAAGGTGCATGGATGTGAGGAAATTTTTCCCCGGTTTCACCATCCTTTTCAAACTTAATGTCTTCCCGTATCATGGAGGCATCAATGACAAGCAAAAGAATTTTATCTTCATCCCCAAAAAAACGGTTTGCAGTGTCTTCCAATTGACTTCCGGTGGAACAATGGATGAATCCCTCTTCTTTGAGAGATTCCGGTTCAAACATTCCATTTTTTAGATATTGCTTCCAGTCTTCTCGGGTGGTTATATGGAATAGTAGATCGTTGCGCATAAAAGGTAGTACTAGTTAATTTCTTTATTTTTCTATTGATAAGCTAAATGTAGAATGGCGTCGCCTTTGTGAACTATGGGCGCATAGTTAAGTCCAATTACGCGCCCATCATGAGGACAAACAGCCTTAAAACGTTCATTGCCATATGGATCGGTTATATGTCCCAGCACTTGCCGTTGACATACTTTTTCTCCAAGCTCAATTTTTGGTTGGAAAAGTCCGGCGTATTTTGCCCGTACCCATGTTGATTTGGGATATATTTCGGTCTCATGATTAGGTTCAGGGGCTTCTTTTTTCATCCCCAGAAATTTCATCAGCCGCATGGTACCGCTGATCCCATGCTGAATTCCAAACTCATCAAAACGAGTAGATTCGCCAGTTTCAAACACGAGAATCGGTTTATCTTTTTTGTGCGCTGATTTACGAAAAGATTTATCAATCAGAGATGAATTAACGATAAAGGGCGGCACAAATGCTTCGGCAAGTTCTCTAGTTTTTTCATCATCCAATACACAGCGGATTTGCGGATAGTTCGCCCTGGCTGATCCCCCGGTATGAAAATCAATACCGTAATCTACCTGGGGGATAATCTCGTTCATCAGTTTATAAGCTAATAGTCGAGCCAGCGAGCCGCCTTTAATCCCCGGAAAACTTCTGTTGATATCCTTGCCGTCGGGCATTCCCCTTGCATTTTGGATAAAACCGTACACGTTCACCAACGGAATAGCTATGACTGTCCCCCTTTGGGGCATCAGCATTTTTTTTGAAATCATCCGGCGGATAATCTCAATACCGTTAAGTTCATCCCCGTGAAGACCACCCGTAAGCAGCAGCGCAGGACCTTCTTCCTCGGCCCGAAATACATGTACCGGCAGGTCAATATTGGTATAGGTTGGCAGCCGAGCGATATTAAGCTGAATTTCTTTGTGTTCCCCCGGGCCAACTTCGTGCTTGTTGATCGTAATCGTATCAGGCATTTCTTGTTATGTTATGCCGTTTGTTGGGATTATTTTTTAATTCAATCGCTTTGCGCTCAACAAATGAAATTATTCTTCCGGCAATATTTTTACCTGTTGCGGATTCTATGCCTTCCAGTCCGGGAGAAGAATTTACCTCCAGTACCAACGGACCGCGATCAGATTGCAGCATATCAACACCTGCAACGGATAATCCCATAACCCGGGTCGCGATAAGCGCGGCTCTGCGTTCTTCTTTGGTAAGCTTTATAAGCTCACCACTGCCTCCACGGTGAATGTTCGATCGGAATTCGCCTTCAACTCCCTTGCGTTTCATAGCACCTACAACTTTACCGTCTACAACAAAAGCACGAATATCTTCGCCCCTGGCCTCTTCGATAAATTCCTGGACAATGACGCGAGCTTTCATACTGTGAAATGCCTGGATAATAGATTCTGCCGCTTTGAACGTCGGTGCTAAAACTACACCTACCCCCTGAGTACCCTCCAACAGTTTGACAATCAGCGGCGGACCACCAACCGAATCGATAATTTTACGAACTTCTGTTGAATAATTAGTAAATACTGTTTTGGGCATTCCAACGCCCGCTCTGGCCATAATTTGCAGGCTGCGAAGTTTATCTCGTGATCGCACCAGTGCCTGAGATTCAACGGCCGTAAATATCTTCATCATTTCGAACTGCCTTACGACAGCAGAGCCATAAAATGTAACGGAAGCACCTATTCGCGGAATCACAGCGTCTACCCCTGTAACCTTTGTCCCGCGATAATAAATACAGGGATTATCTTTTTCACTTACAATATCACATTTCAAGTGGTCTAATACCGTAGCATCATGACCGGCCTCCTTAATAGCCTCAACTAGTCGAGAAGTAGAGTAGAGCTTCGAATTTCGGGAAAGTACAACTATGTGCATGTATTTTACTTTTTCGGTTCTGTAATTTCATTTTTCGTTATGTATTTTTTGGATACATCCACCAGAAAGCGCCCATTAATAAGTTTTCGCCCAACTAAAACCGGATATCGCATTTCCGAACGGTCAGTGAGCGACAGTTCAGCCGTTAGAATTCTGTCAAACAATTTAACTTTTGTTTTAACTATGATACGGTCTTCACTTAATCCGTTCGAACTTTTGACAACTTTTTTCCGATGTATAGGTAGCTCAAACAGCTTATCGTTATACGTTTCGTGAGAGGGATCCAGCAGGTTAAATTTTACAAAATCCCGGCCTTCTCTTTTAAATGATTTAATATGGTGAC
>CAZYOD010000285.1:0-3107 GCA_964648635.1 uncultured Balneolaceae bacterium
GAATGACCCAATAAATAATCTCTGCTGATCTCGCGTCCGTTATTGAAATGACTTGGGTAAGGTAAACCTGCAAGCCCAACTTTTTTATTGTCAAGCCGATACGAACTTACAATACCTACCGTGGGATATTCTTCGGCAACCGACACCATCTCAGTTAAACAATTCTCAAAGATCATGTCATCCGCATGAACAACTTTACAATACTTGCTTTCCGGAGAGATTTGATGAAACGCGTGATTCAAATTCTTCATCTGCGGCAGGTGTTCTCTGTTATTGTGAATCCGAATTCGACTGTCCAAAGCCGCATATTCTTCCATAATTTGCAGGCTGCCATCTCGACTTCGATTATTCACCAACACATACTCCCAGTTTTGATAGGTCTGATCAAGTACACTCTCGATACATTCCCTCAAGAATTTTTCACCATTATATACCGGTGTTAATACAGATACAAAAGGCTCATCATCTATACTTCTTGTAAGCTTCCTCTCCATAACTTTCTCCCACTAAATTTTCTCTCATTTTAAGTAGATATACACCTACGACCTTTCAATTTATTAATCAGTTTATGGTCTTTAAAAATTTTGTCTAACCGTTTTTTTTTTCTGAAAACCTTTTGGTCTTTAAAAAGAAGATCTTTTAGTTGGTAATGGTCAAGTAGATCGTTAAATACTTTATCGTTTTGCCCCTCTCCTATATTTATACGCATAAGCTGCCTATTATATTTAAATAAAATAGGTAATAATTTCCGATAGGTGGTTCCTCCCAGGCTAACTATCTTCGTATCATTTTTTAAACTCATAACTTTAAGCCATAAGTCATCGGCTTTTAGTGCTTTTTCTTTTAAGATCTCTTTATTAAAAATTTCGTTATCAAGTGAACCGGGTGGATAAAGAACTCCTCCCACCCCGAGCTGCAAAAACTTGTGGGACTTTGCTTGTTCACCTTTTCTCCACCCATTCCATTCGATATAAGGATGTATTTTTCCGTTTGTCTGTCTTATAACGCGAGTAATTGTGCTGGATATGGAGTTTGGATGTTCTTTATGGCACTTTTTTAAATCGCCGATGAGATTCGGTGGGTAAATCACATCATCATCAACGGTGATAATGTTTGCTTTCGGATATTTTGTTAGTGTATGGTAGTATTTATTGTGAGGCATTAAATTATCATCACAAAATTCGATCTGTATCCATTTTTCCAACCTTAACAAACTTTTAGGCAAAGAAGACCGACCGGCAAATTCTTTTTTCGATAGCCAAAGTATAATAGCATCAGGCTTTTCTTTTTGCCTTAGTATAGACTCAATGGCAAGCCATACCCTTTTTATCCGTACAGGAAAACTGGTAAGCGAAACGATATAACAGCCTTCACTATTCAGATTTTCCTTTTTTCCTAAACTCCTGGAATAAAACAGACCGCTCATATAATAGTAGATAGGCAAAAGAATGTTTGCTAACCTTATAAATACTCTATCATATAGGTCATTTAACGTTTTATTTTTAAATGTGAGATTGTAAAACGTATAAATATTCATGACCCCGGAGCTAATTTTTGTTTATTGAATATCCTTTTCTTTAAAGCCAAGAATCTTCGCAGGGAAAAAATTTCGCTTAAGATACATTTTAACATCTTCCATTTGTTTAGCTTAATACCCAGTTTCTCCAACTCGTTAAAATGAAAATCGCGGACTTCCGAGTCCCCAAAAAGTGTTTTAGAAGCTATATTGTAATGATATTTATCGATTCTCTGATTAATAATTTTTCTGAACTCTTGGTCACTTAAATAAAAATCTCCGTGATTAATCAGGTTTTTTATACGACCTAACGTAAAGGTCCCAAATTTATATGCCACCTGGTTGGTATGTGACTGCTCATGTCTGCGAGAAAATGTTAGCACCTGATGAACAAATCCAAAGTCATGAGTTTTTAAAATATCAAGACACAAACCATGATCTGAGTGAAAATTATCGGGATCATAAGGTTCATCTCTTTCTAAAATCAGTTTTGTTTTAATGAGAATATTAGATGGTGACCCAAACCATGAATGACTATTGAATAAATAATCCCTTCCAAGCTCATATCCATCAATTACATTAGTCGAATGCGGTACCCCTTCGGGCCTTACGATATCATCATCCAAGTAATACGAATTCACGATTCCCACCCGCGGATACTTTTCGGCCAATGCTACCATCTCGGACAGACAATTCGGAAACAGCCAATCATCAGCATGTACTACCTTGCAATACTTGCTTTTCGGTGAAACCTGCCGAAAGACGTGATTCAAATTCTCCATCTGCGGCAAAAACTCCTCATTTTCATGGATTCGTATCCGGCTATCCTGAGCAGCATACTCTCTCATAATATCCAAACTGCCATCAGTACTTTGATTATCTACCAGCACATAATCCCAGTGTTCATAATTCTGATCCAACACACTTTCAATACACTCACGAAGATACTTTTCCCCATTGTAAACGGGAGTAAGAACAGACACAAAAGGCTCTTGGAGACTGCTTTTTTTATTTGATTTCTCCTTCTGCATAACTATCCGTTTTAATTATACTTTCTGAAAACCGGTTTGACCGGGTCCCCCACCAGGTATTTATCGATCCCTTTGTTCAGAGCTTTTTTATATACAATTAACGCTTTTCTGATTCCATATAACGTAAATTCAATATCCTGCTGTGTATGTGCATAACTGACAATCAGTGACGGCATTAATAATCCTTGCTTGATCGTCTCCTGCATAAAAAGAGTTCTGAATTCCTGTGAAGGCTGATAATTTTCATCATTAGTACCGTAAACCAAACAGCACGGATGCCCGCTCAGGGTGAAATAGCCCTCCAGGTTTAATTCTTCAATAATATTTGAAATGCCTGATTTCAGTTTTTTTCCGATATCCCATAAATAATCCACTACATCTTCTTCTTGGTAGATCTTGATCGTTTCCAGGGCTGCGGCTAACGGGCCTGTTTCCGCGCCAAAAGTTTGGGATAGCAGGAAAACCCGCTTTTTGTCGTGGTTGAGGCCGCCGGCCTCCATTAGTTCTTGTTTTCCGATAAGGGCAGAAACAGAGAATCCGTTGGCCATCGCCTTGACGAA
>CAZYOD010000286.1:0-3103 GCA_964648635.1 uncultured Balneolaceae bacterium
GTGCGCTGATAAGATCTTCATCAGGCAAACGATCATAGAAATCAGTGTTTGATTCCTTGTCGTAGTTAGAACTAACGTCCACAAACCGTTTTTGTTTTCTTATATGATCAATTGTTGCATTATGGGCAATGCGCATCACCCATGCAATCCATTTACCCTGTTCATTATAGGTGTCATCCATTTTGGTGATCACCTTCGTAAACGTCTCCTGAAAGATGTCATCCGTAGTACCTCCGTCTTTAACCATACTATAGATATAGGAGTAAATCTTCGTCTGATGACGATTCATTAATTCACTGAACGCCTGTTCGTCGCCGTTTTGACGGTAAAAACGAACCAGATCTTTATCATCCAGTTGTTTGTACTTATTGCTGATATGGTTTGATTGTTCGAGCTTCATAAAATATCCTCATGCCTGATTTAAGAAAAATTTGTCGGCGATGCAACTATGACTTTTATCATGATGCTTTATACTGACCTCATCTTACCATCAGAACAAATTTCATTAGCCTGTCTGTTCATTATATTTTAGCCATCCGAATATTACAACGGACTGCACTAACTATTTGTTCCCCAATAATTAAGATCAGTTTTGATTCACATTATCAATTTCTATAAGCATAGTAATTCTTGATACATCAACTATCCATCACATATTAATGTTATAGTGTGTTGAGTTGCAATATTTATGCCTAATAGCTAATTCATGACATAATTGATCATTAAATCTGAAAGAATTTGCCATTATCCTAAATTACTCTACTTCATCAGAAGTATGGTAATAACTATGCACTTTTTCCCCGGTCTTATCCCCCAATTCGGCTTGAAGTGCTTCAAGCGAGGCCTCGCGGACCGACTTTACCGATCCGAATTCTTTCAATAGTTGTTGGGCTGTCTTTTCTCCAATTCCATCGATTAGAGTAAGTTCAGTTTTTATCGTGCGCTTCGAACGTGTTTTACGATGGAAGGAAATCGCAAATCTATGGGCTTCATCCCGAATTTTCTGCAACAATTTCAGAGCGGATGATTTTTTTGGGATCATAATAGCATCCGATTTATTCGGAACAAAAACTTCCTCAAGTCGTTTTGCCAGGCCAACAATTTCGCACTCTCCATAAAACCCGATCTCCTTTAGCGCCTTAACTGCACTGCTGAGTTGTCCTTTACCGCCGTCAACCACTATCAAATCGGGGATCTGCTGCTTTTCATCCATCACCCGTTTATAACGTCGGCTCAATACCTCTTTCATAGATGCAAAGTCATCCGGGCCCTCCACTGTCTTAATATGAAAGCGCTTATACATGCTTTTCTTGGGACGCGCATCTACGAAACAGACCATCGAAGCCACAGGATCAGTGCCCTGCAAATTAGAGATATCAAAACACTCAATACGCCGTGGCAGACGCTGTAGATTGAGCTGCTCTTTGAGCTCTTTTACAGAGTGCGGAATACGCTGACGGGCCGCCTTTTCTTTCTCGAGCTTACGTTCGCCCAGCAAGAGCTTGGCATTCGATAGCGCCATGCGAATCATCTTTGCTTTTTCTCCCCGTTGGGGTCGGTGAATCGGAACTTTTCGGCCACGCTGCTCCCACAGATATTGAGCAAGAGGGGCGTCATCCACTAAATCATCGCTCACATACACCTCATCAGGAATGCCGCCGGCATGCTGACCGGTATAGTAATCCTCAACAAACGACTGGAGCATCTCCCCTTTTTCAACGCCTTTTATATTTTTAAGGAAGCGGTGAAACTTGCTGATCAGCTTTCCTTCCCTCACCTTAAACAAAACACCGCAGGCCTCATTGATTTCCTCATCCGCTTTGAGCGCAAAAAGGTCGCGATCGACCTTCTTGTCGGCCACCATTTTCATATTCTCACTGTAGCGTTGAACCGCCTTCACACTATCCCGAACACGCGCAGCTTTTTCGTATTCCAGCGCATCCGCAGCAATCGACATCTCCTCTTTAAGATCCCGAATAAGCGCATCGGTTCTGCCGTTCAGCATTCGTTCTACCTTATCGATGGTTGCCCGATATTCTTCTAAATCCCAGTCACCCGAGCAACTTTCCAGATAATCATCAAAACAAGAGTGCCATTTCGGTGGGCCTTTTTGTCGATTCACATTTTTCCGGGAGACTGCACACGTACACAAATCAAATGCTTTGCGAATTGTCTCAAGCATCCGTTTCATATGCGTAACGCTGTCGTACGGACCGTAATATTTGCTGCCGTCATTAATGACCGTTCGCGTGGGATATACCCGGGGACGATCATCATTAGTCACACATATATAAGGATACGATTTGTCATCCCGATAGAGAATATTGTAGCGCGGATGGTGCTTTTTGATGAGGTTATTCTCCAAAATCAGAGCTTCCGATTCAGAATCTGTGACAATAACTTCCAGATCTTCAATCTTGCTCACCATCAAACGAATACGACCGTCGTGATCGCTGGAATTCTGGAAATAGGATCGCACCCGATTCCGCAGTCGCTTCGCCTTACCGATATAAAGCAATCGGTCTTTTTTATCCTTAAACATATATACGCCCGGCGAAAGCGGCAGGTGGTCTACCTTTTCTTTTACATCCACTTCGGGATTTTCTTTCGTGCTCATCGTATAATTTTGGAAATTTCTGATGTCAATTTCGACAACTCAAACTTACTGATACTGAGGCTGGAATGGAAACATCGTTGATTGTTGGAAAACTTATTTTATATCCCGTACAACTGCTGCGTAATACAGTGGATGGCTCCCTGTCCCCAAACCAAATCACTGCAGGGAATGCCCACTATTTCCCGAGTAGGAAAATACTGTTCAAATAAATCCAGAGCCATTTGATCATAACGTTTGTCGTACATCGGAACTAAAACTATACCGTTGGCAATATAGAAATTGGCATAACTGGCCGGAACGTATTCTGAACCGTCCACCGTGGTTCCCTCAATTTTTGTTTCGGGGATGGGCAGAGTTTCAATAGTAAAAGAATTACCATCTTGATCCGTAGCCTCCGATAAAATTTCCAGGTTCTCTCGCAAAACTTCATAGTTCACATCGGCGGGATCATCAGAAACAGCAGCTAAAATGGTATCCTTATTAAGA
>CAZYOD010000287.1:0-3095 GCA_964648635.1 uncultured Balneolaceae bacterium
CTTCGATTCTTCCAGTCTCGGTTTAAGCCGATTTAAAAACGATAACAGGTACCATTATCCATTACTTTCTGAATGAATAATGAGTCTTTTTTTAGACTTTAGTGTACCATTTGTCTTGCAAGGCTAATCTCCAGTCGGCTCAAGGTGTGCCGAAAAGTGTCGCAATACATCGGGACCTTCAACGATCTTATAGCCCCGCAATGTCTCACGTTGTTCATAGGTATTAATTATTACTTCAGCCAGGTAATCAACATGACTTTGAGTGTAAACTCTGCGGGGAAATGCCAGTCGTACCAACTCCATGGCAGCAGGCTTTTCGGTACCATCAGGCTGCATCCCAAACATGACTGTTCCGATTTCCACACCGCGAATGCCACCAAGCAGATAGAGGGCATTATTAAATGACCAGGCAGGATACTCTTTTGGAGGTATATGAGGAAGGATTTCCTTGGCATCGATGTATACGGCATGCCCACCCGTAGGTTGTACAATAGGTATTCCGGCTTCTGTCAGCTTATCGCCAAGGTAAGCAATAGAGCGTATTCGATAACGAAGATAATCCTCGTCTAAAGCTTCATGCAAACCACGGGCAACTGCTTCCATATCGTAGCCTGCCATTCCCCCGTAAGTTGGAAACCCCTCGGTAAGTATTTCCAGATTTCGGCATTCGGCGGCTAAGTCGTCACTATTAACAGCTAGAAATCCTCCAATATTTGCCATTCCGTCTTTCTTGGCGCTCATAGTGCAGCCATCGGCATAGCTGAACATCTGGTGGGCAATTTCTATGGGTGATTTATTCTCAAACCCTTCTTCTCGCTGCTTAATAAACCAAGCATTCTCAGCAAAACGGCAGGCATCAATAAAAAATGGGATGGCGTGTTTACGGGCGATTTCTGATACCGACTGAATATTCTCCATGCTGACGGGCTGCCCGCCTCCGGAGTTATTGGTAACGGTGATCATGATAGCTGGAATACAGTCAGCGCCCACTTCTTGTATAGTTTCTTCTAGCTTTTCCAGGTCCATATTTCCCTTAAAAGGATGCTTGCTCTGTGGTTCTCGCCCCTCCTTAATTACCAAATCACGGGCTTCGGCCCCGGCATGTTCCACGTGGGCTCTGGTAGTGTCGAAATGCGTATTGCTGGGGATGACATCTCCCTTGCCGGCAATGGTAGTAAATAAAATATTCTCAGCTGCACGCCCTTGGTGGGTCGGAATGAGGTGTTTAAAACCTGTGATATCTTGCACAGCCGACTCCAGCCTATAATATGAGGAAGATCCGGCATAAGATTCGTCGCTGGCAATCATCCCCGACCACTGTTGTGAAGACATGGCCCCCGTACCGCTGTCGGTGAGCAGGTCAATGAGTACATCTTGTGCTTTCAAAAGAAAAGGATTGTAGTGCGCCTTCTTGAGAAGTTGGTTGCGCTCCTTCATCGTAGTGAACCGTATGGGTTCGACCGAACGGATTCGAAATGGTTCAATAATAGTATCAGACTGAAATTCATTGAGGTTCATAACAAGTCAATTCGTGTAAGTTAATATCCGGGTAAAAGCTAAAAGTGTGTGATTTAATTTTGAAAATAACACAATTAACGATAATATAAGACAAAATACTCTTAAATATATAAATGGGTTAAGATCATGCTGGATCCTTTTTTTAAGCCGCGGGGCGTGACTGTGGTTGGGGCTTCCCGAAATCCTCACAAGTTGGGATATGGCGTAGTTCGAAATCTCAAAGAGTTTCGTTATGGCGGACCAATTTATCCGGTGAACAGATCAGCTTCGGAAATTCTGGGAGAGCGTTGTTTTTCATCTGTCAGTGAAGTACCCGATCCGGTGGATCTGGCCGTAATTGTTGTGCCCGCATCCATGGTTCCGGGTATATTAAAGGAGTGCGGAAAGCGAGGAATCAGGTATGCCATTGTGATAAGCGGTGGTTTTAGTGAGTCCGGCAAAGAAGGAAAAGAACTTGAAGAACAATTGAAGAAAATAGTCCGCGAGCATGATATGCGTATCATTGGTCCGAATTGCATCGGTACCATTGATACGCATACCCCTGTAAATACGACATTTGTGACCGGTATGCCGGAGCAGGGAGAAATTGGATTCTGTTCTCAGTCGGGAGCCATGGTCGCCTCGGTAATAGATTGGGCACGCGGGGCGGGAGTCGGCTTTTCCCGAATTGTGAGCCTGGGAAATCAGGTTGATGTTAATGAAACGCAAATGATAGATGCGCTGGCCGAAGATCAGCAGACAAAGGTTATTACGGCCTATATCGAAGGCATTTCAGATGGGCAGGCCTTTTTGGAAGTGGCAAAAGAGGCAGCGCTGAAAAAGCCGGTGGTCGCGCTGAAGGGTGGCCGTGGGGAAAGTGGCGCAAAGGCCGTAGCCTCACATACGGGGGCGCTTGCAGGTAGTGCGGAAGCGTACAAAGCGGCTTTCGAGCGAAGCGGTGTGCAGCAGGCTGAGACCATGGAAGAGATGTTTGATTGGGCTCGTGCCCTGGCCTGGCAGCCATTACCCAAGGGCAAACAAGTTGCCGTTTTAACAAATGCAGGCGGTCCGGCCATCTTGGCGGTGGATGCCCTAGAGAAGTCGGGACTTGAACTGGCCCCCCTTACCGACGAGACCAAATCGTACTTACACTCGCGTTTGCCCAAAGCAGCCAGTGTCAGCAATCCTGTTGACGTGCTGGCCGGATCCGGTCCGGGAACCTATGCCGTAGCCCTTGATGCATTGTTAACGGACGAAACTGTTGATGCTATTGTTGTGATTCAGGCTCCGCAGGATTGGTTCTTGCCGGCAAGTCTTGCTGAAGTAGTTGGAGAAGTGGCCGGGGTGCATGACAAGCCGGTGATTGCTTCCATAATGGGAAAGGCGTCGGTTGGGGAGGCGCTCAATATTTTACACAAGCGGAAGATCCCTAACGTAGCGTTTCCCGAAAGAGTGGCCTCAGTACTTTCGGCAATGGTTGATCGTAAACAGTGGCTGGAAACGCCTCAGCAAAGAGCTCCGGAAGCAATTATTGTAGATAAAAAAGCGGTAAAACGTGCGGTAAAAGCTCGTAAATGGGAAGATTTGTTGACCCTTTA
>CAZYOD010000288.1:0-3067 GCA_964648635.1 uncultured Balneolaceae bacterium
GGAGAAATGCCGGCTGATCTGAATCAGTTTTATCTATTCGCTCGCGACGGTTATTCAGCAGTTCATTACTTTTCTTCTGTTCATTTTGCACCTCTTTGTTGTCCTCCTCATCCTTATTCAGCGGACGCACATTTTTGATTCCCCTGCGGTGGAATGCCGGCTGATCCATTTGCTTGAGGTTCTTTTCTCCCTTGTAAAAGGGTTCGTTTGTGGAAGAATACCTGCTGTGACCGGTGACATCGCTGGCTTTGGGCATATCCATATTATTGGTATCCTGTTTCTTTTGATTGTCTTTGGCATTTGGTGCTACCCGTGCTTCCTCTTTGCTTTCAGCCAGATCAAATCCGGTAGCAATAACGGTGACGCGCAACTCATCATCAAAGCTTTCATCCAGGACAGTACCGAGGATAATTTCGGCATCTTCGCCGGCCTCTTGTTGGATGATGGTGGTTGCCGTATTGGTCTCTTTCATGCCTAAATTAGCTCCCGATGAAATGTTCACCAGTACATTTCGTGCCCCGTGAATGCTGACGCCATCCAGCAGTGGCGAATTGATCGCTTCGCGAGCCGCAATTTCGGCGCGATCTTCCCCCGTGGCTGTAGCGGCGCCCATAATAGCAGCACCACCGTCAAGCATAGTAGTTCGGACATCAGCAAAGTCAAGGTTGATGAGTCCGGGCATCAGAATGAGATCCGAAATGCCTCGTGTGGCGTTGTATAACACCTGATTGGCTTGGTTAAAGGCAGCAAGCAGAGTCGTGTCTTCGTCGGCAATATCCATTAACCGCTCATTGGGAATAACAATCACCGTATCGCTGTTTTTCTTAAGCTCGGTGATGCCATCCAGAGCATATTTCATCCGCTTGGGACCTTCACAGTCGAAGGGCGTGGTAACAATACCGACGGTAAGAATACCCTTACGTTTGGCAATACCCGCTACGACAGGAGCGCCTCCCGTTCCGGTGCCGCCACCCATGCCGGCCGTCACAAAGATCATGTCGGCGCCCTCGATGGCCTCTTCAATTTCGTGTCGATTTTCTTCCACGGCTTCCCGCCCGATTTCGGGGCGTGCCCCTGCTCCGAGTCCGTTAGTGAGATTTGCTCCCACCTGGACGGTGAGGTCTGCCATGCTGTTTTTTAAGGCCTGGGCATCAGTGTTCAGAGCGATATACTCCACACTGGTCAAGCCTTTATCAATCATGTTGTTAACGGCATTTCCGCCACCGCCTCCAACACCTATGACTTTTATTTTCGCATTGTCTTGACCGTCGATGTCAAAACTAAAACGAGAGTTTAGGTTAGACATAATGTACTCCTTGTTTGATTGCTGTGTATTATTTCGATTGCTGCTTGATTGCTAATTAAAATCTTTTTTAAACCCTGAAAGGTCTTTGTTCATTCTACAATTCCTTGAACCAGCTCTTCATCCGTTCGGCGATGCGGTTCATTACTTTTTCTACGCTTGATCCTTTTGTGGACGATGGTACAATAGCTTGGTTTGTAGGTCCGGATCCAGTTTTAATCGCATGCATGACCAGTCCTACACCTGTGGCGTAGATCGGATTATTCACTTCATCAATGAGCCCGCCGCTTAGCCCGATCGGCTTGCCAATTTTAGCATCCATGCCGAGAATTTCATTGGCTAGCGGACACACATTCTTAATCAGCGAACCGCCGCCGCTAAGCACCACACCGGCACTTAATGAATCGGCATATCCGCTGCGTTTCACTTCGATTGCCACGATCTCTAAAATCTCTTCCATACGCGCTTGTATAATCTTTCCGAAGATACTCTTCGTAATCTCTTTGGGTGGTCGCCCCGCAATACCGGGCACCGTAATCGCTTCATCTTCTTCAATCATATCGATGTAGGCTTCGCCATGCTCGCGTTTCAGCTTTTCCGCCTGATCATCAAGCACACTTAATCCGACGCGGATGTCATCCGTTACTTTCTTGCCCGCGATGGCAATGACTGCGGTATGGCGAATGGTGTTATCTTGAAAAATGGCAACATCCGTGGTGCCGCCCCCGATATCCACCAGTACAACACCGGCTTCTTTTTCTTCTTCATCAAGTACGGAGTAGGAAGAGGCAAGGGGCTCAAGAATAATATCGGCTACCTGATATCCTGCGCGTTCAACACACCGGTAGATATTTTTAGCCGCCGAAACGAGCCCGGTAATAATGTGGACTTCAGCTTCCATTCTCATGCCGCTCATGCCCACCGGATCGCTGATACCATCCTGGCCATCTACAACAAATTCTTGTGGGATAACGTGAATAATCTGCTGATCTGTTGGAAGCATAATACGCTGACAGTCTTCCAGCAAGCGTTCCACATCATCCACCGTAATTTCATTATCACGGTTGTTGATGGTGATGACGCCCTTGCTGCGCATGCTGCGAATATGGTCACCGGCAATTCCGACATTCACGGAGTTTACTTCGATGCCTGATGCCAGTTGTGCCTGTTCGACCGCTGTCTGGATCGCGTTTACAGTTTTATCAATGTTAACAACAACACCACGATTTAAACCATCGCTGGGTGCTTTTCCCACTCCCAGGATGTGAATACGATCTTGAGAATCAATAGAGGCTACGATAGCACATACTTTAGTAGTCCCGATATCCAGACCAACGACAATTCTGTCTTCTTGTTCTTCCATAATGTTACCCACGTACTGTTATGTGATTTAATTAGTCATTATGTCATGCTGAACTTGTTTCAGCATCTTTGCTCGTTTCTTTTTTAGATCCTGATCCGCCAGCCGGCGCACAGGATGACACTAGCTTGTATTTGATTTTCAGTTCATCTTTCTCGTGTTACAATCTGACCTTCAAAGCGCAGGTCGATTGATCGCATAGTTTCAATTCCTTTTTGTTTGATGACTTCGCCATAAAATGCTTCCCAGTTGCGAAGTCGGTTCACAAAATCCTCTTTGCCAAAAATGAGTTTTACACCATTTTGATTCGTCAGCGCTACCACACCGTCTTGTCCGGTCCAGGCTACCTCGCTTAAAGTGGCATTGCTTACATCACTGTTTCTAACCGTAATCAGAAAATCAGC
>CAZYOD010000289.1:0-3064 GCA_964648635.1 uncultured Balneolaceae bacterium
CTGCCCCGGCTGCTTCACCACCGGCCGCACTGGTAAGAAAAAAATCCTTAGTATCCTCAACCGCTTCGTGAAAACCACGCTTTGTATCCAGAAGCAATACATCTCCGGGATGTAGCACAAACGGTCCAAGGGGCTTGTCAACACGTTTTCCTCTTCTTCGAACGCCGGTTACTGCAGCTTCGAACCGTTCGAGGAGCTTGGCTTCTTCTACAGTGGCTCCTACTAACGGCGACCCTTCTTTTACCACCACTTGGTGAAGCTCCCTTTCCGGCTTTCCTTCCTGTTCAATATCTCTCGGTGGCTGCTGAACAACCTGGATTCCGGGATAGTCGGCCAGGTTAGGCACTTTAGCCGCAATACCGCCCTTGGCAGCATACAACAGATGATCCCCCTGCTGGAGTTTCTCATCCTTTGGGACAGGAGCTATTTCACGATCCTTGCGATTAATACGAGAGAGATAAAACCCCTGGATTTCACTTAATTTTGTTTCATTTAGGGTTTTTCCGATAATATCTGAGCCCCCTGTTATCTCAATCTCTACCAAAAGATTCCGTCTCCGCTCTTCCTCATACCGGATATCTCGGCGGGCCGGAGTCAACAGTGGAGAAATAAAAACAAGGTACAAAAGACCTACCACGGCACAGGGAACACCTACCCAGGCCAGTTCAAAAAAGGAAAGTCCCTCAAAACCATGGCTTTGCAACAGCCCGTGAGTAATCAAATTGGTACTGGTTCCGATTAAGGTGCAGAGTCCTCCCAAAATAGCAGCAAAAGAAAGGGGCATAAGTAACTTTGATACAATAATGTTCTTTTTCAGTGCCCATTGCCTGATAGCAGGAATGCCCATCGCTACAACGGGGGTGTTATTTAAAAATGCGGAATACACTGATACACTGGGGCACAACCGCAGTAAAATTCGTTGAATACTCCTGGTTTCCTGTCCCAGAATAAAGGCACTGGCTCGGTCGAGCGCCCCACTTTCCCGCATCCCGGCCGATACTACGTATAGACTGCCCAACGCAATTAATGTAGTATTTGCAAAGCCCTCAAAGGCCTGTTCAAGGGTAAGGACTCCGCTGATTGTCAGAAGCGCCAAAGCTGTTAACAAGATAGCGTCAGGACTCCACAGATCAATCGCTAATCCAATAAAAGCAAATATTAACACCCCAAAAATCAACAGCTGCTCGAATCCCATTGCAATAAACAAAATTATGGTTAACAGACGTATATAAATATTTTCTAAAAAGCTGAACTCTTGCAGCTATTCCTTATAAGCTATAAACTGCTGAGACTTTTTTTTGAGTGCAACGCAAGGCAAAGTTTACAATCATTCGTAATCTTCTATAGTTTTGCCTTCTTGCTTTTTAATAGAAACCCCAGTATCAATCCTGATACAAAGCCTAATGCTCCGGTCAAAAAAAGAAGCACCACCAACGACATTTCTGCGGTAAAACCCAGAAAATGTGCCTGAACAGAAGCGGTATTTTGTACCACAAGCAGTACCAGAACAAGTGTCAAGACCAAGACAATTGCCAACTTTAACTTTTTCATAGTGCGCCTCTTTCTTCAGTATCTTAGATTATAATGCTATCAGCCGACTATTATAAATTAGATGGAATATTCGAAACACCAAACGAAACCATAACCACAAAGGTGTTATGATAATATCATACTTTGTCGCTTATATTAAGTATAAATAGGTATTACGGCTTATTAGCTTTACCTTGATGTAACTAAAACTTCATACCCACCTGACAAGCATACTTTACTGAAACGACGCGTTAGTCCAACTCATTTCACAAGAGAAACCTAAGGGTGCATAAAACACAACACCATGTTACAACAAGGAAAAATAAAATTTTTCGACTCCCAGAAAGGATTTGGATTTATAAGTCCCGATGAGGGCAATAAAGACATATTTGTTCACAGAAACAACGTAGAGACTCTTGGTTTTGATCAAGGTTTCGAAGACGGTGAAGCCGTCGAATTTGATGTCGAAGAAACACCAAAAGGCCTAAGTGCTATTAACGTCCGAAGCCTAGCTTAAAACTGTTCAATTTTTAGATTTAAAGCCTCGGTTATTGCCGGGGCTTTTTCATTTATAAAAATATACTTTGAGGTTCTTAGTACAGGCCATATGCGAACTAACACTTAGTGCCCCCTAGCGCTAGTACATGAGTGGCAAAAAATAGTGATCATTCACTTAAATTGCTCCAGCGGGATGAGTACGGATCAGAAGAATAAGGTTCGTATCCTTTCGAAATTCACCATTCAAGAAGTAATAATAGTGTGTAGCTGCTTTTAACTACTTTTAAGCCTCACTTTTTATTAGATTATTAATAAGAGAAGATTTTAGTCAAAGGATAAAGAGAATAAAAAATTGGGAGAGGGTCCAAATGACTTCCTATTTCATTAAAAAGTATGGAACACATGAACTTCATCAGGCCGATTGTGTTTGGTTGCCTATCAGAAAAGGTATGGTTAAGCTGGGAAATTTTGATACCGATGAAGAAGCTTTTAAAAAAGCGAAAATGCATTATGAAGAAGTAGATCCGTGCTTGTCTTGCTGTAGCATTGGTAAAAAGCGGAGCATTTCCAAAGCTAAAAGTTGAATCAACGGAGAGACAATATAATTATCTATCTTACCTTTCTTGTCGTCCAAGGGTGTCGGTATGGCTGAGTCAGCAGTTAATAAAAAGAATCCCGCAACCTGAAAAGATGGGAAAAATCCAACTCCTTTCATACTAAGCTTTGTCCCTATCTGTGGTTAGAATCGTTTTAAAATAAAGCTTGTGTAATTACGGTCTCTTAGGAACAGCTTTCATTTTTGGAGAGTTTAAATATTCTGGAGAATAACTCTCCTTTTTTGATAAAAACCTAATGGCAAATTTATGAAGCTCTTTGACACTCGACTCCATGGTTCTATCGATTATATTATGGGTGGCTTTTTAATCATATCTCCATGGCTGTTTGCTTTCGCTAACAACCATATCAGCACGTGGATACCGATCTTACTGGGAGCAGCAGTTATCCTGTACAGTCTGCTTACTGATTATGAATACGG
>CAZYOD010000290.1:0-3016 GCA_964648635.1 uncultured Balneolaceae bacterium
ACCTTTTCGATTCGCGGACTGGCGCTGAATTTAACGGGCTCAATATCCGACTGGAGCAATACGCTGACGGGCGATCTCAATATCAATTCTTCGTCTGACAATTTTGCCGAACTACTCCGGCTTGTTCCCGAAGAATATGCAGAAAATACCGAAGGACTTGATACCCGAGGTGCCCTGGCCATCGAAGGAACAATAAAAGGGCCGCTGGCATCTGAAGAACTGCCCTCTTTTGATATCAGCATTGATGTAACCGACGGTTATGTTAAAAATCCCGATCTGCCACAACCGGTTCAAAACATTCAATTGGCGGCTAAAGCTACAAACAGGATGTTTTCCCTTGAAACGCTGACGGCCGAGGCCGGTGAAAACAATCTTTCAGCCTCCGGACAACTCTCTAATCCCATGGAAGAAAACGGCGATTTTACTATTGATGTAGATGCGGATGTCAACTTGGGTACAATTAGCGAATTCTATGACATCAGTAAGTTCGACATCGAAAATATGGAGGGGCAACTCGTGGTTGACGGTCAGGCGCAAGGCAGCCGGAATAATCCCGAACAGGCAACATTCGATGCTATCTTAAAGCTAACCAACGGCACCCTGAAATATACCGAAGTGCCCAAGGCGATTAAAAATATTTCGGTGGATGCCGATGCCAACCAGTCAGTCATCACCATTAATAATATGGAGTTCCAGGCGGCGGCAAACCGCTTTTCGATGGAGGGCGAAATCCATCAGCCCATGGAAGAAGACGAACGCAGCATAGATCTACGTACGGATCTGGATTTCGACCTGGCCACAATCAAAGATTTTTATCCCATCGATGAAGATACGCTACAAATGCGCGGAAAACTTACAGCCAACGCCACGCTTAAGGGCAAGGCGACCCCAATAGAGCAGGCGGTACAGTCAGGAGAAATTTCGCTCAGCAACGGGTACTTCAGCCACAAATCGCTCGGCAAGCCGATTGAAGATTTTACACTGGAATCCAGCCTGAGTGGTCCTGCGCTGTCGATATCCAGAGCAAGTTTCCGAACCGGAAACAGCAGTCTTTCCGCCTCGGGAACAATCTCAGACTATTTGAGCGAAGAGCGAGTGGCGGACCTTAAAATCGAAGGACAAGCAGCTCTTGAGCAGATTTCAGAATACTATGAGCTGGAACCTTCTGTCACTAAACTTACCGGTCGCGCCGACCTAGATCTGCGTGCCTTTGGTCCGATCGCCAATCCTGAAAACATGAAATTTGAGGGACAGATGACGGCACAAGATGTCAATATGGAAGGCGAAGCAATGGTGCAGCCTGTCACTGATTTGAATGGCGAACTGCAGTTGTCACCGGAGTCTGCCAGTTTAAAATCCCTGAAATTTAATATCGGCTCTTCAGATATCGCACTCGAGGGGTCGTTACATGATTACATGGCATATCTCCAGGCCGAAGAAAATCGAAATGAGATTCCGCATCTCACAGGATCATACAAAAGTAACTTGCTTAACCTTGATGAGCTGATTGACTGGGAGGATACCACGGAAACAGAGACGCCCATTCACCTGCCCCATCTCACCAGCTCTGTGACGGCCGAAATTTCCAAAATGATTGTCACCGGCGTAACTATGAGTAACCTGAAAGCCGAAGCGGGCACTTCCCCAAAACAAATCAAAATGGATAATGCATCCATTGAGCTTTTTGACGGTAAGGCTACGGGATCATTTACCTGGGACGTCCCGCAGCCTGACCGGACCGAAATTTCATTTCAGGGATCGTTAAGTAACCTGCAGACGCAAACATTTTTCGATGAATTTCAGGTGCTGGGTGAAAACAGTAGATTTCATGAGTATGTTTCCGGTGCCTTCAATGCCGAGGTGGATTACTTTACGGAACTTAACGTTTATCTGGAGCCGGTTATCGAAACATCGCGGATGAACGGCAATTTTGGGATGACAAAATCCCGCCTCAAAGGACATCCGGTGCAAAATAGTTTGGCTTCACTTCTCAATACAAACGAACTTAGAAATATGGCGCTGGATGAATGGAAAAGCACTTACACGCTCGACAACAGTGTGTTTACCATTAAAGATTTGCGACTGACGAGCGGAGAAATCGGTATGGAACTAAACGGAACACAGCACATGACCAATGAGGAAATCAACTTTCAGACTAAGCTGTTACTGCCAGGCCGTTTTAAAAAAGGCATCGCATCTGACATCACCAAGCAAGCTCCCGAAGCACTTACACAGGAAAACGGCACAATAATTGTTCCCCTTCGTATAACCGGCACGCAAGAAGATCCCAAAATATCACCGGATAAAAAGGTTATTGCTCCCATTGTTGAGGATTATCTCAAGGATAAAGGACGTAATTTGCTTAAAGGTCTATTTGATGGGAATTCGCCCTTTTAAAGCTATAAACTCCTCAATGGATGAACTCTAATATCCATTGTAAACTATTCCTATTAAGCTTTATCTTTGCGCTCTGTTACAGTTAGTCATGATCTAATATACTAGGCCGGTCAGATGGAGAAATTACATATTTACAATACGCTGAGTCGCAAAAAAGAGGAGTTCAAACCGATCGATGAAGGGTTTGTCGGGATCTATGTATGTGGCCCCACCGTTTACGGAGATCCTCATCTGGGGCACGCCAAAAGCTATGTTTCTTTTGATGTGGTTGTCCGCTACCTCCGATACTTGGGCTACAAGGTCCGATACGTGCAAAACATTACAGACGTAGGTCACCTGACCGATGACGCGGACGAAGGGGAAGATAAGCTCGAGAAGCAGGCATCCATTGAGAAGCTCGAGCCGATGGAGATTGCCGAAAAGTACACCTATAACTATTTCCGCGATATGGATAGGTTGGGTGTTTTGAGGCCGGATATTTCTCCCCGCGCAACGGGACACATCATTGAGCAGATTGAAATGGTCAAAAAGCTGCTTGAAAACGGACACGCTTACGAGACTGAAGGTAACGTCTATTTTGATGTTTCTTCGGATAAAGATTACGGCAAGCTCAGCGGAC
>CAZYOD010000291.1:0-3010 GCA_964648635.1 uncultured Balneolaceae bacterium
TTGTTCACTTCCCCATCGCCATTATTTTACTGGCAGTATTGATGGACTTGTTGAATTTCTTTCTACCGGATAAATGGTGGGATGACTTTAAATCTACCATTCTATATGGAATAGGCGCTTTTTCTGCCATTATCACATACTACACGGGAATCTTGGCGGCTGACAGTATATTTCTGCCATCCGGAGCGCAGTCGGTATTAAATGAACACGCAAACTGGGCCTGGTGGACGGTCTGGTTCTTTGGGATTTATGCACTGCTTCGCATCCTGCTGCACTGGTATCAAACAATGGATAAAAAGGCGGTCAGAATTGGCCTGTTTGTAATTGCACTGCCGGGGGTGTTCTTTCTCTTTGAAACCGGAGACCACGGCGCAGAAATGGTCTTTGGCTATGGGGCAGGTACCGGTCAATTGGTCGAACAACAAAGCTCTATAACAGTTACCTCCGATAGCCTGCAACAGGGAGAGTCAACCTACACAGTTAGTGACAATGGTAACTGGTCATGGGAAATTGGCTCGACTGGTGTAAGCACGCTACTTTCCCGCTTCCAGTGGCTGGAAGGATCAGCCTCAGAGCTGCAGCCAACTATTGTTAACAGCAGCAGTAATCATCTGCTTAAGATATCAGTCGATTCTACCAATAATTTCTTTGTGGGAAAAAACTCATTCCAAAATGTACAGGTAGATTACCACCTGGACCTGTCTGATTTTGAAGGCAGTATTTCACTCGTAAACCACGTGCAGGATGCCCATAACTATGATTTTGTGACGCTGTCTTCCGATGGTACGATTTCCCAGGGGCGAGTAAGCGGGGGCAACCATGAAGTATTTGCCGAAGAATCCTACTCCGCTTCGGACATGCTGTTTATTCGTACCGTTGGTAATGGCACTCATTTTCGAGCTTATATCAACAAAGAGATGGCGGTTCATGGACATGGTGATGCGCCGCAAGCCGGAAATGTGGGGCTTAAGCTAAATGGAACCGGTATCGTGCTTATCGATCGCATAACATTAACACAACTCAATTAATCGTTAAAAAACCACTATGTATACCCGAATATTATTAACCGCAGGTTTACTTTTTATAATCGGAACATCCATTTCCATAGGGCAACACTCTACAACAGAAAAAGCTGTAATCAAGACGCTGGATTCATTCCACAAGGCAATTGTAGAAAACAATTCTTCCAAAGCGGACGAACTGTTGTCGGATTCCGCTCGAATACTTGAAGGTGGCAATATTGAAACAAAGGAAGAATATTTGTCTCACCACTTTCACTCTGATGGAAAATTTCTGAGCTCCATGAAAAGTGAAATTGAATCACGCACTGTTACGGTTGATGGAAATACAGCCTGGGTATCAACGAAATCACACACCCAGGGTACTTATGGCGATAGGAAACTGGATCTGAGCAGTCTCGAACTGGCTGTCCTCAAAAAAGAGGAAGGAAACTGGACTGTTACTGCACTTCACTGGTCTTCACGAAGTAACGAATAGCTTCATCATCACAAAGAGTATTAACTCGTCAGCCTACGACAGTTTACACACCGGGAAAAATTATTAGATATAAATTATAAAAAAATCTAACAGCACCCTTACCAACGAATAGCTAATTTGTAATATAATTAGCTATTTATACCACATATATTTAGCTGATAAAATTCATAAATAGAATTACAAGAGAGAGAAAAAAACATTATGAGAGAGAAAAGTACATTAGCCGTAAGTGCAATTCTGCTTAGCTTCATATTTGCTTTTTCAGCATGTGAAACCAGCACAGAAGGAACACTAGCAGAGAGCTTCGAAAACCTGAATCAAGTTACACCAATATCGGGTGCCTCTGTTGAATCCATGGAGGTTTCAACGGCCGATAATAATGACAGTTATCTATCGGTCACCTTTAATGACGGAAAAGCAAAAGAAGCCTGGTGTATTGAATGGAATGAAGAAGAAGCTTTTGGCATCCAAAACGGAGCCAAATTTTATACCACAAAAGGGCATAAAGAGTGGGAGAAACTAAATTATTTCATGCATGTAAAAGATGATTTTCGTGCTGCCGATCCGGATTTGACCCCAAAGGATATACAGGTGATAATTTGGTCGCTTATTGATAATCCATCCTTCGATGTCAATAAAATTTCGGAGTATGAAAATATCGACGAGCGGATTTATAAGGATGGTAAGGCGCTTTTTGACGTGCAAAAGGTTAAAACGATTGTATCTCAGGTAGAAAATCGTGTTGCCGCATCTAAAGAAAAGTCGACCAGTCCGGAGATGGGAGTTACCGTTATTGAAAATGACGGACAAACAATAATAACCGAGGATGAAACCGCTTTTGCTGTGATGACTTCGAATGGAGAGGTAGATAACTCTATTTCAACCTGTTTCATCGAAGACGGATTTGGTAACTGGGGATGGACCAATGGGCCTTTATCTGATCCGAGTGGCCCATTAACATTCGATATATATGCCGGGGCCGGACAGTGTGATCTCGATAAGGGTACCCTTGTGGGTGAGCTGATCGTTGAATACAGTAATGGAACATTTACAGCTACTTACAACATGACCGAAACCTCACCTTTTACCGGTGAAACTTATGTGATGACCGAAACTCATCTTTATGTCGGCAATGATCCATATCCTGAAAACCCGTCCGGCATGCCTACTAATGCTCCGGGACAGTATGGAAACTCAGATGACCATGGCAATGTCACAACATATACATACGAAATAGAAGGTTTATCCGGAGATATCTACTTTATCGCTCATGCAGTAGTTAGCGGATTTGAGCCGGAAGACGATTAAAAACTGAAAAACCGATAGATCATAAAAGGGATTCAAAAGCAATTTTGAATCCCTTTTTTTATTAGTTGAGCGCACTCACCAAAACTCCAATGAATTCATATATATCTCCCCCTTTATCCTCAGATAAAAACCATATAAAAATATCTCTATTGTCCTTACATGGATGGAGCTTTGGGCTCCGGCTTATCCGCCATCAAGTATTTAT
>CAZYOD010000292.1:0-2982 GCA_964648635.1 uncultured Balneolaceae bacterium
AAGTCTCTAATCATAGAAACAGTTGTATATCGTTACTATAGCAATTACGTTTAGAATTACCATGAAAAAATATCTCGTCTTACTTTTATTTATAACCGGTGTTTGTCCATTAGCTGAGGGACAAATATTGCCTTTCCGTACCTACTCAATCGAAAGGGGGTTAAGTGAGGCTGTTGTCAATGATTTGGTTCAGGATCATGAAGGATATTTATGGATTGGAACCAGTTACGGACTTAACCGTTTTGACGGCATCAATTTTGAGAACTATTACAGTGAAGATGGGTTGCTGAATAATAAAATTCACTCGCTGTATGAAGATAATGAAAACCAACTTTGGATCGGTACCGAGGCCGGTGTAAATGTGATGCGAGCTGATAGTATTTACACCTTGCCAGTACTAAATCCCCTCGAATCGAGCACAATTTTAAGTATCTACCAGGATAGCCCCAATGAATACTGGTTTGCAACGGATGGAGAAGGAGTATGGCACCTGGACCGTGATAATAATTTGACCCAGTATCGAGAGGTTCACGGATTAGGTGACAATCGTGTGCGGGATATTTTAGAAGATAGCAGCGGCGTGTTATGGTTTGCTACGCGCGGGGGCCTTACCAAGTTAGAGGACGGTAATTTTCGAACATTCACTGTTAGGCACGGTTTGCCCGATGATCGTTTGCGGGATATGGTGCTTGGTAATGACGGTTCGCTTTGGGTTGCCAGCAGGGGTGGGCTTTGCAGTGTCAAAGATGAAAAGATTCAATGTTTTACCGAAAAAAATGGTCTGATTAATAATCGAATTCAATCTATATCAAAAGATGAGTCGGGGAACCTGTGGTTAGGGACGGAAGAAGGAGCAAGTTATTTTGCTGACGGAAAATTTTCAAATTATTTGGTAGAAGATGGGCTGGCTAACAATATTATTTATGCTACTTATTACGATCGCGAAGGAAATATTTGGTTCGGTACTTTTGGCGGTGGAATTAGCATCTTTCTTGGCGATCATTTTAAAGGCTATACCATTGAGCAGGGATTACCCAACAATGTTGTAACGTCGATTACGGAGGATCAATTCGGAAACCATTGGGTGACAACATACGGTGGCGGAATTACCAGAATTTCCGGGGATGAGATAACCACTTTCAATGCACGGGATGGTTTGGTGGATGACAAGGTTTATACCATTGCGACGGATGCCCAAAACCGATTGTTAATCGGCACGCGTTGGGGATTAAGTATCTATGATCATAAATCCTTTTATAACTTTGATGAAACGGAATTACCGTACCGAAAAATAAGAGCGATCCTCGATCCGGAAAGCACTCCGGGATTATGGCTGGGAACGTATGGAGAGGGGATACTTCACTATCGCGATGGAAAGTTTGAGCAATTCACCGAAGAAGACGGCTTGGTTAATAATACCGTTATGGCCCTCGAGGAAACTGAAAACGGATCCATTTGGGCAGCCACCTATGGGGGAGTGAGCAGGTTAAAAGAAGGAAATTTTACGAATTATACAATTCGGGAAGGATTACCGAATAATGGCGTGTTGGATATCCTCAAAGACGATTCCGGTCAGTTTTGGTTTGCCACTTTTGGAGGCCTGGCACGTTTTACGGGCAGCGGTTTTGAAACCATAGCATCCGGGCAAGGTTTGCCCAACGAGGTCTGCTATTTTATTGAACAGGATAACCAAGGAATATATTGGATCGGTACAAATAAGGGAGTAGTACGATTTGACTATGATGCTTATAAATCGGATGAAATAACTGAAAAAGAGCTAGCTTTTAAACTGATCACCCATGACCAGGGGCTGGTAGCAAATGAGATGAATGCCGGTGCCTCATTCAAGGATAGCAGCGGCAAACTTTGGTTTGGCTCCGTAGGTGGGTTAACAGTTCTTGATCCTTCTAAGGAGCGCAAGAGTAGTATAGCGCCGAAAGTTCACATCGAACGTGTTTATGTTTCCGGAGAAACGGTTGATATGAAGCCCTCGCTGGAGATTGGAAGCGACAATCACAATATCACTTTTGAGTTTTTGGGGATTAGTTTTTCAGCTCCAGAACAGGTGAAATATAAATATCGCTTAAAGAATTTTGGAGAAGACTGGCAGGAGACTTCGCAGCGTTCGGTTCGCTATTCCACTTTGAGGCCGGGGGATTATACATTTGAAGTGAAGGCACAAAATAACGACGGCCGCTGGAGTGCAGAAACTGCTTCCATAAGTATTAGCGTGTTAGCTCCGTTTTGGTTGCAATGGTGGTTTATCGGATTAGTTTTATTTGCTGTTATTGGAATTTTATTATTCATCTACCACTATTATCGCGTAAAAAAGCAGGTAGAAATTGAGCGCATGCGTGTGCGTATCGCCAGTGATTTGCATGATGATGTGGGTTCTGCGCTCACCGAAATCGCTCTGCAATCAGATTTTCTGCAAACAATGAATGTTGCAGATGGGTTGGAGGATTCACTCCAGCAAATTGGAACCCAAAGCCGAAAAATAGTTTCGAGCCTCGATGATATTGTTTGGTCTATCGATGCCCGCAATGATACTATAGGTGATCTTACGGACCGGATGCAGGATTATGCAAGCAATGTTCTTCCTGATAAGGAAATCAATTATCAATTTGAGGGCAACATGCAGGAGAAGCTTCAGGTCCCGTTTAAAGAAAATCTATATCTCATTTTCAAGGAAGCAATCAACAACATCGCCAAACATTCCAATGCTGATCGGGTGAAAATTGCCCTTACGGCCAACGGAAGTGTATTTTTGATGAGTGTCAAGGATAACGGAACCAGCACATCCAATGAGCGAAAAACCGGTCAGGGTTTACATAACATGAAAATGCGAGCGAAACGTATAGGTGCAAAAATTACTTTTAATAGTGGAGACGGTTTTGAAGTAAGAATAGAAAATAGTAATTAACAGGTACAGCCAACCGAAATTATACCATTTGTTATGGCACCGATCGTCGGCATTGTTGA
>CAZYOD010000293.1:0-2965 GCA_964648635.1 uncultured Balneolaceae bacterium
AAATATCCTCCTTCGGGATGGGGTGACAAACGTAATGCATCAATAATTTGCTTTTTATTCATTTTGAGCAGATTTCATGAAACATTTACCCTTAAAACTTGTTATTAAGACGTAATAATAAACACAAATTAAGCGTAAAATAATTTATGAGGTTATTTCGCTACTATTTACCAATATTTTTTAGCTTGGTCTTAACGGCCCTTGTATTTCAATCCTGCCTGGATTCCACAGGCCCTGATAACGACCAAGAGGAAGTTAACCTTTATTCGCATGTAAAGAATCCGGGTACTTCGGCCAATGATTTTCTGGCGGACTCAAATTTTAAGAATCTCGTTGTAGAAGTAGATTACATGCCGGGCTATGCACCCAATGCTGAAGCAATCGACAGCCTGGAAAGCTTTTTTGAGCAGCGACTTCATAAAACATCCATAACTATAAAAGAACCAACCGAAATACCTTCAGGCGGACAAGAAACCTACAGTGCCACCGAAATTCGAGAATTAGAATCCGAACAGCGCTCAACGTTTACAAAAGGTGATACGCTGGCAGCCTATTTCGTTATTGTTGATGGAAAGTACAACAAACGCGACCTGCTCGGAATCGCCTACTATAATACTTCTAACGCTTTCTTTGGCCCATCCTATGATGATGCCAGCAGCGGCACGGGTTCTCCTTCGCGGTATCAGGTCGAAGCAACATCATTCCGGCACGAGTTTGGACATCTCTTTGGCTTAGTAGATATACCCGGTTCAGGAACCGAAATGCAGGAGCCGCATAAAGATGAAGAACATGGGAATCACTGCGATAATGAGGAGTGCGTGATGTATTATGCCATGGAAACAACCGACCTTATCGGTAATACTTTCGGAAACGATGAGATCCCCCCGCTTGATGCTAATTGTTTAGCAGACCTGCAAGCAAATGGAGGGAAATAGGCTGATTAAGATCTTTAAGATTTCTACCTTTGGGCACCCCTTTGCCCTGCTATACATTTAATTTGAATTAATATCATCTACATGAACACGTTTAAACGATACCTGTTACCCGGTCTTTGTGCCATTTTATTTGCCCTGTTATTATACTCCTGTAAAGAAATTGTTGGTGGCGGTGACGACAATGAATTACCTGGGTTTTCCAGTACCGCAGCCCCCGGCGACTCTGCTCAGGCATTATTAACCAGCCGTCAGTTTACCCACCTTAACCTTGAGGTTGATTACATGCCGGGATATGAGCCCACTCAACAAGCATTAGACAGCTTAAAATCCTTTTTGCAAAAACGGCTGAATAAATCCTCAATCTCTATAAAATCTCCCGACCTCATTGAAGCCGGCAATCAAAATGCGTATTCCGCGAATGACATTAGGGCTATTGAAAAAGAAAACCGCAGCCATTATACCAACTACGAAACAGCCGGTGCCGATACTGTATGGACCTATTTTGTATTTGTTGATGGAGAGTTCACCCAGGAAAATGTACTAGGCATTGCTTACTACAATACTTCGATGGCATTTTTCGGGCCAACTATTCATGATAACAGTGGCGGAGTAGGACAAGCAGATCGATACAAGCTTGAAGCTACTGTCTTCAATCATGAATTCGGACACAATATGGGGCTGGTAGCAAATGGAAGTCCCATGCAAGAAAACCATCAAGACCAAGGAAACGGACAACACTGTACCGAGGAAAACTGCCTGATGTACTATTCGGTGCGTACTACCGATTATTCATCTATACTGGTGGACAGCCCGATTCCCGATCTTTTGGAGTACTGCCGAGCTGATATCCAAGCCAATGGCGGTAGCTAATTCTAGTTTTAATTTTGGTTGAGTAATGGGTGGCAAGCACTTGCTTGCTGCTCATCATTCAATTAGTTCTCCATGCCGGTACTCTTCTTCATCTTTTAAATTGCCTTCTTTATCCCAAGACTTGGCAATTCCATGTAGATCCCCGTTCTCATCATATGGGACTTCCGCCTTTAGCTGACCATTTTCATGCCACTCTTTTAGAGTGCGATCGAGGTGCTCAAACTTTTTCTCGCCGTTTACATACCATTCGGTATGTCTGGCCACCTCCCCCTTGCCGTTATCCGCAACAACAATTCTGGTTTTCTTCTTCTCATTTGGATAATAGTAAGTTACCGTTTCCGGATATCCATCAACATACAGAGCTTTCTGCCTCAGGTTTAACGAATCGTTTTGGATGACTCGCTCTCCATTAAATGGCTCATCGGTGCCCGGCTCCATATACTCTTTATGTAAAACCACTATACCCTGATCTGTGGCAACTTGATCGCCTGTACAACCGGTTATTAACAGTAGCATCCCAAAAACCATCACCCTCTTCACAATTACCTCTCTCTTCATGGTTGAAGTTCAAAACAATTCTACCAGATTTGTCTGAGGAGTGCAAATAATGGTACAAGTCTCTAGCATTAGGGTACGAGTAAGTCTTGCTCAGGACTCATGACTCACTGCTCGATACTCAGAAACTAACCCTGCTTGAATTTGAAAAGGTTGTCTGCGCCCACTTTTTCTTTTGCCTGATTCAATGCGTAGCCACTGTCGAAGAGCACAATCGGATTTCCTTCCATATCCTTTGTTACATGTGTTGAGTAGCTACTTTCCAGCTTATCGATCACCGACTCATCATCACTGAGCCAACGGGCGGCATGGTACGAGACCGAACTCATATGCAGTTCCGTATTGTACTCCGTTTTCATTCGGTGCTCTACCACATCGAACTGCAGTGCACCGACCGTTCCCAAAAGCAACTCGTTACCTACCCCATTCGGGACCTCAAACACGTGTACCACCCCTTCTTCGGCCAGCTGCTTAAGTCCTTCACGCAGCTGCTTTCGTTTAAAGGGATCTTTGGTGGAGACCTTCATGAAGTGCTCGGGCGTAAATAGGGGAATTACATCAAATTTCACCGGATCATCGCTGTAAATCGTCGTACCGATTCGGAA
>CAZYOD010000294.1:0-2963 GCA_964648635.1 uncultured Balneolaceae bacterium
AACCATCGGCAAATCCCAATGTGCCCGGAACTTTTGACGAAGAATACCCGGGTGACTATCGGACCGATCGCGTAGCCAGCGGTAATATATTATGGTCGCCCCGATTGGGTTTTAATTGGGATGCCAGCAAAGGTAATCGTACCACTCAGATTCGCGGCGGCATCGGCATGTTCTCAGGTCCGCCGCCCTTTGTATGGATATCAAACCAGTACAGCAACACAGGAGTTGATTACGGGCGTGTAGATGTAAGTGATGCTGATTTCGAAAATACGCCGCAGGAAAGTCCGTTGGGAGATGGGTTTTTTAGCCCTGATCCCGATAACCAGCCCGAACCCGGCGGTGGCTCGGGACTTCCGGCTATAACCACATCCGAAATAAACCTGATTGCAGAAGATTTCAAATATCCGCAGGATCTGAAAATGAATCTGGCGGTGGATCAGCAGTTGTTTTGGGGTATGTCCGGAACTATTGAGGGGATTTATTCGAAAGCAATTAATGCCGTTACTTATAAAAACCTCAACCTGGAACGGGTGGGAGAAACGATCTATGGACGTCCGCTCTACGGTGAAGTATTCGAAAACGAATTTTTTGGCAGTGCCTCAGGGAACCCGGCCATCATCAGCGATAATTTTACCAATGTTCTGTTTTTGGAGAATACGAATGAAGGATACAGTTACAGTATCACCGGTCAGCTGGAAAAGCAGTTCGAAACCGGACTGCAGATGAATGTATCCTACACCTACAACCGCGCCAAAAATGTGAATAACGGAACATCCAGCCGTGCCATTTCGAACTGGACGTTTAATGAGAGCAGAGATATTAACAACTCAGAACTTGGAACTTCCTATTTTGAGCGTCGTCATCGTATTTTGGCTAACCTTTCATACAGGTTGGATTTCGCCGAACGTTTTGCCACCACCATTTCCCTAATTTATGACGGCCATTCCGGCACGCCCTACGGCTGGATTTACAACGGTAATGCGAACGGAGATTCCGGGGATGGTAACTTCCAAAATGATTTGGTATACGTACCGGCCAGTGCTGATGAGGTTATAATGGCGGATGACAGTCCCGGTACATACGAAGATCTGGATAATTTTATCAGCGATCATTCTTCGTTAGATGATTACCGCGGAGAAATTGTGCCCCGCGCCACAGCGCGAGAACCCTGGGCGAACTTCCTTGATTTTCGTATTAACCAGGAAATCCAAACGGTAGGCACCCAGAAAATAGAGATTACAGCAAGCATGTTTAACGTGCTAAATTTCCTAAACAACGATTGGGGCAAGCGAGAATTTGTCAGCTTTAATACTTATCAGATCTGGACGATCAGAGAGTATGATGATGCTACGGGAAGGCCCATTATCTCATTTAATCCTGAAAATGCATCGTCAGAAAACCGGTATCAAACCGATGATATTTCCTCGCGTTGGCAGTTACAGATAGGAATTCGATATACTTTCTAAGCAGCAGTTATCTTAGTACTTTAGGGCGAATATTATCTATCTAATATTACCCTGTGATGAACAATAGAACTGTTTTACTCTTATTTCTCTTCGGTTTCATGGGATTGGCCGGTTGCAAGGAATTCCAGCAGCAATCCCATCCCCACAAAACACTGTTAATTTCTTTCGACGGTTTTGGCTACGATTATTTGGATAACGTAGAAACTCCGAACTTTGACAGCCTTGCAGCAGGGGGCGTCCGCGCAGAAGGACTGATTCCAGTTTTTCCAAGCAAAACGTTTCCAAATCACTACTCCATAGCCACTGGATTGTATCCCGAAAATACCGGCTTCGTCGGCAATACCATGTATGATCCGGAGTGGGATGAATGGTACCGCATCCGCGACCGGGAAGCAGTTGAAGATGGAAAATGGTATGGAGGAGAACCGATCTGGAATACTCTGGAGAAACAAGGCATCCGCACGGGCACGATGTTTTGGGTGGGATCCGAAGCTGACATTCAGGAGATGCATCCCACTTACTGGAAAAGCTATGATGGAAGCATGCCGGGAACCGCACGTATCGATACCGTTGTCAAATGGATGGATGATTCTAAAGCTAATGCTATAGATTTCGCTACGCTCTATTTTAGCGATGTAGATACCAAAGGGCACCGCTACGGCACTGAGTCGGATTCAGTGAAGAACGCTATTTTGCGGGCAGATCGATTGATGGGATATCTCAAGGAGAGAATGCAGCAGGCCGACCTGTGGAACAAGACGAATATTATTGTGGTCTCCGATCACGGGATGACAGACCTTGCGGCTGATAAGGTCATTCGTCTTGACAAAATTATTGATATGCATGATACTGAGCGGGTGATTTGGGGACCCATGACTATGATTCAGCCCGAAGAAAATAAAACGGAAGAAGTTTTCCGGGCGTTAAAATCGAACGAACAAAATTATGAGGTTTATAAAAAAGAAGAGCTGCCCGAGCGATATCATTTGAAAAATAACCGGCGGGTATCGGATATAATTATGGTCGCTGACTTGGGATATACAATTTTGGATAAAGAATATGAGCAGGAATTTGTTGAATCACTGCCTCGTGCAACCCACGGCTATGATAACAGTGAGAAAGCAATGCAGGCACTGTTTCTGGCGCACGGGCCGGCTTTTAAAGAAGGTGCTTTTGTAGGGACATTTCAGAATATCCATCTTTATGAACTTCTCAATCACTTGATGGGGACCAAGCCCGCACCCAACGACGGTTCGCTGGATAGCGTAAAAATATTATTAAAGTAAATTTCTTGTTGAAACCTGTTTAGGTCAAATTAAGAGCGTTTTTAAATTACCTTTAGATGATAAAAACGTTGCATCTATCCGTTTAAGCCGAGATATTTAGTTCAACTTTGAAACAGCAACAGAATAGTTAAAACCTGATGGCTTACGTAGTAACAGAACCATGTATCAACTGTAAATACACCAATTGTGCGGCGGTTTGTCCGGTTGATGC
>CAZYOD010000295.1:0-2955 GCA_964648635.1 uncultured Balneolaceae bacterium
GTACGACCACGAGGTCGGCCTCCGGACCGCGAACGTTCCGGGCGACGACGCGGCCGTGATGGCGATTCGGGAGGCCATCGACGAGTCGGGCGAGGGGGTCGGACTCGCCATCTCCGCCGGTGCGGACCCCAACTGGACCACCGCGAACCCCTACGATGGGGCGCGTGCCTGCGCCGTCGAGAACGCGACCAACCTCGCGGCGAAGGGCGCGACGCCGCTCGCGGCCGTCGACTGCCTGAACGGTGGGAATCCCGAGAAACCCGACGTGTACGGTGGGTTCTCGGACATCGTCTCCGGCCTCGCGGACGCCTGCTCGGAGCTGTCCGTCCCGGTGGTCGGCGGCAACGTCTCGCTCTACAACGACTCCGTGGCGGGGCCCATCCCACCGACGCCGACGCTCGCGATGGTCGGCACCCGCTCCGGGTTCGACACGCCGGCCGGCGAGTTCACGGGCGAGGGCGAACTCCTCGTCGTCGGCGACGCCGCGCTCGCTGGCGAGCAGGTCGGTCTCGGTGGGAGCGAGTACCTCGCCCGGTTCGGCGGCGACGATGCGTTCCCCGCGCCGGCCGAGAACGCGCCCGAGTTCGTGGCGGCGCTGGCCGAGGTGGCCGACCAGTCGGGCGTCCGAGCGGTCCACGATGTGAGCCACGGCGGCCTCGCCGTCTCACTGGCCGAGATGGTGAGCGAGGAGAGCGGTGCCGAGGTGGCTCTCGACACCGAGCACCCACGCCGGACCCTGTTCAACGAGGCCGTCGGCCGCGCCGTGGTCGAGACGACCGACCCCGAGGCCGTCCGCGAGGCGTTCGACGGCGTCGCACCCGTCACACACGTCGGGGCGACCGACGACTCAGGCACGCTCTCGCTGCGCGTCGGCGACGAGACGCTGACGACCACCCACGAGGACGTCGTCGCCCTGCGGTCGGTCATCGACCGCGAGATGGACTGACCGTCCGCGAGGCCGAATCGACCCCTCCCCGAACCGTCAATAGCGTCGCCAGCGTACGACCGGCCCGTGCGCACCTCCGCCCTCCTCCTCCTGCTGACGTGCTGTGTGGTCCTCGCCGGCTGTGGTGGTGTCGGATACCAGCCAGAGTACGCCGCCGCGACGGAGCCACCGACCGCTGCCCCGGGCACGCCGACGGTGTCCTCGACACCGACGGGGACGGCGGGCACACCCACGCCCAGCGCCTCCCCGATGTCACGGATCACCGAGCAGACGCCCGCCCCCACGCCCGCACCGGGAGCCACCGCCACTCCGACTGCGAACGGGAGCGACGACAGCCCCGGGTCGCTCTTCGGGCCCGACGAGGAAGCCGGGTCACGCATCGAGGTCCGGGGTGGGAGCCTCCCGGTGAACGCGACGCTCGTCTACGAGCGGACGGCGGCCCTGCTGGAGACGGAGAGCGAGGGACCGCAGCAGGTCCAGCTGCTGACGGTGCCCACGGGGACCGGCGAGCCCCCGGAGTTCTACCGGATGTTCGGCCTGACCCGAACCGGCGGGAACGGCACCGTCGCCGCGTTCGTCTCGGAACCGAGCACCGTCTACGTGAACGAACGCATCACCGACGACCCGGTGCTGGTCGAGCACGTCCTCGCTCACGAGTACGTCCACGTCGTGCAGTTCCGAGAGCGCGTGGTCGACACGCTCGGGCTCGTGTTCGGGGGCGGCATCGACGAGTCGACGGCCGAACGCGCCGTCGTCGAGGGGTCGGCGACGTACGTGCAGGACCGCTACTGGCAGACCTACCAGCGTGAGGGGATGCGGCCGTCCGTCGACATCACGGCCGACCACCGGAACGCGACGGGGCTCTCGCGGTTCGGGTTCGCCACGTACCGCTTCGGTTACGAGTACGTGAACGCCTCCGTGGACTCGCCTGCCCGCCTGAACCGGGTCTACCGCTCGATACCGCGGACGACCGAGGCCGTCCTTCACCCCGGGCGTCGCGACGCGCTCGTATCGCTCGACGTCCGCATCGAGGACGGCCCCGGCGAGTGGAATCGGACGGTCGCTCCCCCGCCGACCCGCGTCGGTGAACTCTTCCTCCGGTCGGCGCTGGCGACCGAACTCGGTGAGGAACGAGCGGCACGGGCAGCCGACGGCTGGGGGAACGACACCCGGGTCTCGTTCGCGGACCGGGAGGGTGAACGCGGCCACGCCTGGGTCCTTCGGTGGGACGACGCCGGGAACGCCACCGAGTTCGCCGAGTCGTTCCGTGCGTGGGCCGACGCACGGGCACTGACGAGCGGGCCGGACCGCTGGCAGGGTGAGTGGGCCTACGCGCTCGACCGCCCGACACCGCGGACGACCGTCGTCCAGGTCGGGCCGCCGGGCTTCCTCGACGCCAGCGAGACGCTGGGGCCGGGACCACGGGAGACGAACGCCACCGTGACCGTCCGCGTCGACTAGAGCGATACCTCGGTCCCGAGGCCCGCCTCGACGGCACGCTCGTAGAGGTGGCTCCCGCCAGCCGCGTCGAGGACGGCCGTGCCGACGCTCTCCGCGACGAGTATCTCGTCGTCGCTCTCGCGTCCGGCGTCACCCGCCAGCACGGCCGAGAGCGGGACGAGGTCGGTCTCACCGAGTCCAGTGTCCCGCAGGTCGCCGATGTCGGCCACCTCGTCGGGGACGTCCGCGAAGACGCGCGCGGCGCGGTCGAAGACGGCCGGTTCCAGTTCGCGCATCTCGGCCGTGTAGGCCCCGACCGCGACGACGAGCGTCCCCGGCGAGAGCGCGTCCGCTGGGAAGACGGGGTCGTGACTCGTCGTCGCGGTGACGACCACCTCGACGTCGGCGACGGCTTCGCGTGCGGACTCCACCGCAGTCGCGTCGAGACCACGTTCGCGGAGGTCGGCCGCACACCGGTCGCGCGAGTCGCTCGGTGAGTAGACACGGACCGATTCGACCTCGCGGGCGGCGGCGATGGCCCGGGTCTGCCAGCGAGCCTGCGCCCCCGC
>CAZYOD010000296.1:0-2952 GCA_964648635.1 uncultured Balneolaceae bacterium
AACAAACCGTAGGATTTGGTGGGGCTATGTCCATCTTTAATCCCGATTTTATTCTGCGCGGCGAAATCGGTTTTTCCGAGGAAGTGAGCCGTATTTATATAGGGGTTGGTTATCTTTTTTAAATAATTTTAGAAAGCAAGATGTCCTGCTGTCCCGAAGTTTTGGGATCAGCAGCTGTAGTTAAAAATGTAGTTAGATAAAAATAAGAACTAAATAATGAGTCGATCAGTAGTACTTACAGCAGCAACCGAAGACGCCGAAGTTTTTCGTTCAAAATTAGATGAGAAGTCGGTTACGTTGTTGCATTATCCGTTAGAACAGTACCGGGAAATCAAAGGAGATCAAGCAATTCTTGATACTATTCAGCAGCTCGATGAGTTTGAGAATGTTGTGCACGGGAGTAAGCGAAACGCGAAGTTTTTTGTAAAGAAGATTAAGGAGTTAGAAAAAGTTGAAGCTACGAAGAATCAATTAAATTTTGCTCTTAATCAGCATACTGCAGACTATCTGGAAGAGGAAGGGATCCCCGCCGTGCATCCGCACTCCGACGGGAAAGCAATTGATTTAATGGAGTTTATGCTGCGGACCCGAAGGATTGGCAAAACATTGTATCCCTGCGGGGATAAAACAGCCGAAGATCTACCAGGTTTTTTGCGCGAGCTTGATGTACCTGTGGAGGAGCTTGTCCTCTTTACGTTAGAAGGGCCGGAGGAAGAAGATCTGCAAAAATATCGCAAAGACCTTGCCGCG
Source organism: uncultured Balneolaceae bacterium (assembly GCA_964648635.1). Lineage (GTDB taxonomy): Bacteria > Bacteroidota > Rhodothermia > Balneolales > Balneolaceae > Fodinibius. The sequence continues at coordinate 751 of CAZYOD010000296.1, forward strand.
CACGATCCCGAAGTGATAATTTTTCATTCCCGGCGATCAGTGAATCGGATGCTTGCTGCTTTTCCGAATCTGAATTTCGAAAAAGCGCATATAATTTCCGGCGATAAGGCTGTAACCGAAAAGCTGAAGACAGAAGAGATTGAAGTGGACAAGCAAGCTAAAGGAAGTTGGGACTCTATCCTCGAATCGGTTGACGAAATTTTATAGTTCGCAGGCTTATCTCATTTGGAGCGGCGGAATGAGATATTAGGCCATTCTATTTGAATTTTACTACCGTACATCCCGCTCCACCTTGTTCAATTGGGGCGATTCTATACCCTTTGATCTCAGCTCGCTGATCCAGGTACTCATGCACCAGCTTTTTTAAAATGCCCTCTCCCTTGCCGTGGACAATCTGCACTTCATCACGTCCCGCAGCAATAGCATCATCCAAATAACGCTGCACTTCTTTCATCGCTTCGTTGCCCCGCATCCCGCGAATACTTAGCTGAGGTTTTACCAGTTTAAAGCGTTTCCCATCCTCAAAATTGATTTTCACTTTCTGTTGGGTCTTTTTTTCGGATGCATCCTTAACCTTGACCAGATTTTTAAATTTGGTCTTAAGGCGGAGGCCGCCCGCAGAAACAACAGCATTATTACCGTTTACTTCTTTTAATTCTCCCGTGGTGTTGGCGTCTTCCAGTCGGACCAAATCGCCCACCTCCGGTTTTTCTTTTGCATCCTGATAACGCTGCTCTTTTTTCTGATCAAGATCATTGAGATCGGTCTCGATCTCCCGGCGATGCTGTTCTACTTCCTCACGCGCTTCTTTGATTATTTCGCTGTCTTTATGACCGCTTTCAACGATACGCTCTACGGCCTGCTCAATTTTTTGGTTAGCCGAATCCATAATTGACTTAGCTTCTTTAAGAGCCTTCGTCCGGATCTCTTCTTTATCTTTTTCGATTGCGGAACGTTTTTCTTCATACCGATGACGTTCTTTTTCGGTATGGGATTTGAGCTCATCATACTTTTGCTTAAGCTCTTCAGCTTCTTGTGTCTTGGATTCCAGCTCTGAAATCAGCGTTTCCATATCACTCTTTGCTTCGCCAAGCAGTTTTCGTGCTTTTTTGAGCAAGCTGTTTTGCAAATCCATCCGTTCGGCAATTTCAAAGGCGTAGCTGCTGCCGGGCACTCCTTTTTTAAAGCGGTATGTCGGTGAAAGTGTATTCTGATCAAACTCCATTGAACCGTTAACCGCAAATTTGTGCTCGTGGGCAAAAACTTTCAATGAGCCATGATGCGTCGTAACCAGAACCTTGGCTTTTCGGTCCATAAGAATTTCAACGAGGGACTGAAATAGCGCTCCCCCTTCTTCGGGATCGGTTCCGGCCGCTGCCTCATCAATCAGAACCAAGCTGTGTTCATCGGCATTGTCCAGTGTATGTTTCATCCATTCCAGTCGGGATGAGAATGTACTCAAGTCGTTTTCGATGGATTGATCGTCCCCCATATCCACAAAAAGACTGCTGAAAATGGGAATTTCGGAACTGTCGCGAGCGGGGATGGCAAGTCCGGATTGGATCATCATGCAGGAAAGTCCCAGTGTTTTGAGCGCGACAGATTTCCCCCCGGCATTGGGACCCGTGATTACGAGGCAGCATTCTTCATCCGCAAGTTCCATATCCAGCGGGACAACTTCTTCTTTTTCATTCTCGGTAAGCTCACGGTTTTTAAGCAGTAACAGTGGATTGTATGCCTCCTTTAAATACAGGTGTGGTGATTCCGAAATGACAGGCACGTAACCATCCAGGTCAATGCTTAGCCGGGCTTTGGATGCGATGACATCAAAGGTGGTGAGGGTTTCCAGGTTTTGATGGATTTTATCACGACGATCGCGAACGTAGGCGGTCAGCTCTCGCAGAATGCGCTCAATTTCTTGCTGCTCTTCTGATTCCAGCTGGCGAATTTCATTATTAATATTCAATGCTTCCACCGGTTCCAGATAAACGGTCTGGCCGGATGATGATACATCGTGCACAAAACCTTTAACCTTGCGCTTATACTCCACTTGAACCGGAATCACCATACGTCCGCTGCGGATGGTGGCTCCCTCGTCAGAAGTCATTCCTTGTTTGGAAAGACGACTCATTACCCGGTTGATTGTATTGCGCAAATCATCTCGTTTTCGATTCATGCGCTTGCGAATAGATTGCAGCTGTG
>CAZYOD010000297.1:0-2926 GCA_964648635.1 uncultured Balneolaceae bacterium
AGGGGTTACGGGTTTTCTGTATCGTCTGGGGATGGTCGGGTGGCTGCCCGCATCGCTGGGATTGGCTCTCGACAACATCCGACACGCACACTCCCACCTGATGTTCTTCGGCTGGGCCGTGCCTTTTCCCCTGGTAATTCTGTTTGATTACATTCTCAGTCGCGGAGGCCAAGCTCAGCAAGGTATTTCGTGGATGAAATATTCCCTGGCCGGGGTATTGCTATTCGGCATTTTGGCCTATCCCTCCTTTTTGTTTTACGGATATCGTCCGGTTGCCATCGGCTCGAATTCCCTGCCATTGTCCGTCATACTATCAGGGTTGGTAATGATCTGCTGGTACGGTTTTATGTGGGGGTATCGTCAAGTGCGACATAAGCTGGACGGAGATGAAGCGTTACCTTGGTTCGATGGGTCTTTAATAATGTTGTTGGTCTGCTCGCTTGGGGCCTGGGGCGTAGCGGTATTGCAGGCGGTGGCCCCGGAGAACCACCTGCTTATGAAAAGTCTGACTCACTTTTTCCTGGCCACCTTTACCGAGGGTTGGGTAGTGGTTGTGATAGTGGCTATCCTGATAACTCAAAGGGATATCGAATCGGCTGATTGGCCGGTGTCGCCCAATATATTATTGGGCTGCATTGTCATCGGTGCGCCGCTTACCTTTTCCTATGGGATTTCAGAATCGCTGCTGACTTCCGAACTGCTTGCAGTAGCACGCCTGGGTGGCGGATTAGCGGCCGCAGGATTAATGGGCGTACTATATGCTTTTATATCATCCGGAAAATGGAAACACTCCCTGTTTGGATGGGCTGTGGGCCTGCTGGGATTTAAAGCGGTGATGCAATTGGTTGCATCCGTAGTACCGTCATCATTTTGGCTTTCGGATCACACCCTGCGCATTTTTTACTTGCACGTACTGCTGTTGGGCGCCCTCACACTCACTCTAAGCAGCTGGATGCAAAATCGATCTTCAGCATCGAATTCATTCTACTACGGAGTTGTTGGTTCTGTCTTAGCAGTAATTGTTACCCTGATTTTCCCTACCCAATTCTGGCCACAGGCCTGGGGTGGAATCTGGATATTTTACGCGCTTGTAACAGCGGCCCTGTTACCGGCCCTAACGATTGGCATACAATGGCTGAAAATCGAAACTTCAAAACCCGTAACTAATGCACGATATTAAGGACGATAAAGACATTAAAATCCTTGTCCATGCATTCTATGACAAAGTGCAACAGGACGAGCGCCTGGGCTATATCTTCAATGACTACGCAGAAGTTGATTGGGACAAGCACCTGCCGAACATGGTGGACTTTTGGTCGAACATTCTGTTTCAAACAGGTCGTTATAACGGACGCCCCTTCCGCCAACACTTGCCGCTGCCCATTGAAAAGATGGATTTTGGTCGCTGGTATAACTTATTTGAAGAAACCGTTGATCAGCACTTTGAAGGAGAAAAGGCGGATCATGCCAAGGAGATGGCCGGAAAAATTGCTTCCTCTTTCTCTATCCGGATGGATATGGAAGGAAAATTTGAAAAGTAATAGGGACTAAAAATGGATAAGACCAATCAAACGGACCAAAGGAAATTGGAAATGGCTGAAACCATTCGGAAGGCCTGTATCGAAGCGGCACGAGACGGTTTCCGGGAGGCCTCCATGAGCGGTTTGTGCGCAGAAGGTGCAATAGAAGCCGCTGTAGGGGCTATGCAATCATTGGATTTGGGACAATTGATTAAAAAAGACTGATATGAAAAAAGGAATTACAATAGCTGTAATTGTTTTATTCTCGCTGACAGGGTTTTCGCAAGATTTGCCTGAACAACCCGAAACCATGCCATTGATACCGATGATGCAACTCTTGCTTACCGATATGCAAAAAGTAGATCGAGGTATTTTAACGGAAGACTATGCCGCTATCGCTGAAGGGGCAAAGGCCATAGCCGAACATCCCATAATGACTGAGGAAGACAAAAAATTGGTGAAAGAAACGCTGGGCCAAGAAATAAAACAGTTCGTAGAATTTGACATGACGGTGCATCATCATGCAGATACCATGCAGTTAGCGGCGCTCGAAAGGGATATGCAGCAGGTGTTAAATCACTACCGTATTGTTCAACAGGCTTGCGTGGATTGTCATTCTAATTACCGGGAGTCAATTTCAAAAGCACGTAAACAAAAATAGAATGCAGGGTTATGGCTGGACAGATTCTATCATTAAAATTTGGAGGTTAATATGGACGCTACACATATCCACTTAATGGCCAATCATGTGCCATTACAGACCACTATCTTTTCGTTACTAATTTTAGGATGGGGCATATTCAAGCATAACGTAAATTTTCAGAATTTGGCGATGGTGGGATTTGTTATCGCCGGCGTTTTCAGCATTATCGCACTGCAATCGGGCGAAGGCGCCGAAGACATCGTTGAAAATTTACCCGGAGTTGCCGAAAGTTTTATTCATAACCACGAAGAAGCCGCCGAAACCACCAACTGGATTGCCATTACAGTAGCCCTGATGTCATTGGCAGGATTTGGGGTTCGCCGCATGAAAGCCACATTTATGGAAAAGTACCTGTGGATCTTGTGGGTTGGCAGTGTTGTATCGGCCGGGATGTTTTCCTATACGGCCTATTTAGGCGGACAGATACGCCACACGGAAATTCGTCCCGATGCTTCGGTCCAGCAAACTGATGCTGCGAATGCACACAATTCGGAAGAGACGGAAAACGGTGAATAGGTATTGATTGCGATCAATATGAAACAGACAATTACCGGTTTCCACAAAGATGAAGAAGATGACTGGGTAGCTGAGCTCGCGTGCGGACATAACCAGCATGTGCGCCACGATCCGCCCTGGCAACTACGTCCCTGGGTTACCACTGAAGAGGGCAGGAAGAATTACCTGGGACACGAATTAAATTGCA
>CAZYOD010000298.1:0-2891 GCA_964648635.1 uncultured Balneolaceae bacterium
CTAAAATCTAATTTTACTATGGAATTGTTTAAAAAAGCGAAGAACTTTTTCGGGAACGAATCGAAAGGTAATATTTGGGATGTACTTACGGAGTCTTCTCAACTTGAGAATATCGTACAGCAATCAAAAGAACGTCCACAGCTAATCTATAAACACAGTCACCGCTGTGGCACCTGTATGATCACAAAAAGTAATTTAGAGCAAGCAGCCGGCGAAAAATTTGCTATTAAAATGCATTTCCTCAACGTTGTAAAAAGGCGCGAAGCTTCCGATCATATTGCATCAAAGCTGGGGATCCGCCACGAATCTCCACAGGTTATTCTGATTAACGATGGAGAGGTTGTGTGGCATGCTTCGCACGGAGCTATTAATGCGGATAGTATTTCTGAGAAGATTGCTTAATCCTTAAACAGCTTTTTGAAGTTTTCCTCAAAAGGAGGCTCGATAATTCCTTCTTCTGTGATAAAAGCTGTAATATATTTATGAGGAGTGATATCAAACGCGGGATTATAAGTCTCTACTTTTTTAGGCGCTACTTTTGACCCGTTAAAGTGGGCAATTTCTTCTCCTTCTCGCTCCTCAATAGGGATTTCATCTCCGTTTTCGATATTCATATCAATCGTGGAAAGCGGTACAGCTACATAGAAGGGGATGTCATTTTCTTGGGCTATAACGGCCAGCGGATATGTTCCGATTTTATTGGCAGTATCGCCGTTGGCCGCCACACGATCGGTGCCTACAATCACCATATCTACTTTGCCGCGTCGGATGAGCGAGCCGGCGGTTGAATCAGTAATCAGCTTCATGGGGATGTCTGCTTTCATAAGTTCCCAGGAGGTAAGTCGTGCCCCTTGCAGCAGGGGACGAGTCTCATCCACCCACACATGGATTTTGTTGCCATTTTCATGAGTATGGAAAATTACAGACAGGGCCGTACCATATTGTCCCGTTGCCAAGCTTCCGGTATTGCAATGTGTGAGAATATTCGCATTCTTTTTGACCAGCTGGACACCGTTTTCACCAATTTTTTTGCAGATACGCTTGTCTTCAGCGTGAATTGTTTTGGCTGTCTTAAGGACGATCTTCTTCACTTCAGAGACCTCTTTGTCCTTATGTGCCTGGATAGTCGTTTTAATGCGATCCAATGCCCACTTTAAATTTACGGCGGTAGGGCGCGCACTTTCCAGATATTCTGCCACTCGATCCACTTCTACGATAAAGCTTTCCCATGCATTTTCCGGCAGGTCCTTAATCCCCAGATACAAACCGTAGGCGGCCGCAATACCAATAGCGGGAGCCCCTCGAATCCGTAATTTCGTTATGGCTTCCCACATTCGTCCCACATCGCGAATATCGCTGTACACCTCTCGGTTGGGAAGGTAGGTTTGGTCGAGTATTCGAACGTGATCATCTCGCCATTCAATGGATTGAATAGCAGTTTCGGTATCGTTAGCCATAAGATATCATTCAGTTTCTTTTCGTCTTTAATGAAAGAAAATTTTTACACAGAAACACAAAAATTAATAGAGGTTAACCTAAAATCCCTCTGCCGTTCCGTTGTATCGCGGGTCGGGCGCCCCGTGTTTATTTCCGTGTTCATCCACATAAATAATGTGCGACCGTCCAATCGGATCTTTGGTCTTTAGCTCGTGTCCCATTTCCTCCAATTTGTTTTTAGTATCAGGGCTTAAACCAAAGGGTTCGTAATATAGTATATCTGGCATCCATTGGTGGTGGAAACGAGGAGCAGATATTGCTTGGTGAGGTTTCATCTCGAACACGGCGATATTTAAGAAATTTTGTAGAGTCGCTGTGATGATTCGAGGCCCGCCCGCTGCACCTAGCACCATTCGTACAGAATCATGTTTGGTAACAATAGTGGGAGTCATACTGCTAAGCATCCGTTTTTTAGGAGCAACGGAATTAGCCTTACCCTGAATAAGGCCAAACATATTAGGTTCTCCCGGATGAGCAGTAAAGTCATCCATTTCGTTGTTCAGTAAAAATCCAGCGCCGTCAACAGCAATTTTGTTCCCAAAAGATGCATTTAGCGTAGTGGTAACGGCTACTGCATTACCCTCACTGTCCACGATAGAATAGTGAGTTGTTTCTGATGATTCTTGAAAGGATGTTATATCGCCGTGCTTAAGATCTTCGCTGGAGGTTGTCTGATCCCAATCAAAACCCTCCATGCGTTGCTTGTTGTATTCGTCGCTGGTCAACTCTTTACGTGGAATATCAACAAAGTCAGGATCGCCGAGAAAATATGCGCGATCGGCAAAGGCGCGACGCATGGCTTCGGTAACGGTATGGGTATATTTGGCGGAATTGAAACCCGCTTCTTTGAGGCTGAAAGGTTTTAGCATATCCAAAATTTGGTGGACAGCGATGCTGCCGCTGCTGGGGGGCGGCATAATATGGAGATCATAACCCCGAAACGAAGCGGAGATTGGGTCACGCCATTTGCTCTCATAATTTCTCAGATCCCGGTAGCTGATCAGACCGCCTCGACGTTCCATTGCGTTGACAATATGATCAGCTGTTTGACCGGAATAAAATCCGTCGCGTCCGTTATTGGCAATTCGCTCCAGCGTTTGTGCCAGATCTTTTTGTACAAACAGGTCGCCTTCTTTCCAATTTTCCCCATTCTCTTTCACAAAATATTTGACGGATTCCTCATATTCACTGAAGTTATCTGCATAATTATTCAAGTCATTCGCATGCATCCATGAGAGCCGGAAGCCGTTACGCGCAAGCTCAATAGCCGGCTGAATAACTGTTTCCAGTGGAAATCGTCCGTAACGTTCCAGAGCTTTTATCATCCCATCTACAACGCCCGGCACGCCCGAGGCCAAAATAGATCTGCGGCTCAAGTCGGGCTGGTATTCGCC
>CAZYOD010000299.1:0-2888 GCA_964648635.1 uncultured Balneolaceae bacterium
CCGTCTGTCCCCCCTCGCGGGACAAGCTCTACGCCAACGGTGACGTGACGTTCTGCCGGACGGCCTGACCTGTCCGTCCCCGACCTGTTCGGCCCTGACCTGTTCGGCCACCTGCTAGGCGCACACGTATCATCACCGTTCCAACGTTCCGAAGCTTAGGACGGTCGTAAACGCGCGTCTCGGTTATTACCTCACCCATAGGAAGGTGGCTCGCGCTCCTCGGTGGTCGTAGAGGATGACAGACCGAGACCAGACCGGCCGACGAGCGTTCCTGACCAGCCTCGCGGCGGCGAGCGTCGGGCTCGCAGGCTGTAGCTCCATCGGCGGGAACAGTGACCAGACCGGGACTCCCACGGGAACTCCCACGAGCACCCCGACGGGGACGGCGACCCAGACCCCCGAACAGACGGAGACCCCCGGCGACTCGAACGCCACGAAGAAACAGCCGAACGACCCTGGGTCGTACGCGCCGATGGAGGCCAAGGCGGCCTCGTTCGAGGACCTCTCGTACTGGACCTCGCACGCGGGCGTGACCCTGCAGGCCGACGGCGAGACCTACTACCAGGGCACCCAGTCGGCCCGCGTCGAGGGACGCAGCGGGACCATCCAGCGCTCGTTCCCGGTCCCGATCAACCTGGAGAACAAGGACCTCTCGTTCGCGCTCAACATCGACGGCCCGCTCCCCACGAACGTGCGGGTCTACCTGTACGACACGGGCGGGAACGTGACCCGGCTGCTCCAGCGGTACCACGGCCAGAACCCGGGCGGCTGGGTCCGCATCAACCCCTCGATCAACGCGGTGGAGGCGGACATGAGCAGCATCCAGCGCCTGCTCATCACCATCGACGGCGGCGGAGCCGAGAAGAAGTTCTGGGTCGACGACCTGAAGTTCCACGACAAGGCCGCGAAGAAGGGCCAGGTGATGTTCACCTTCGACTACATCACCCGGAGCATCTACGAGGTGGCCTACCCGATGATGAAGGAGCGCGACATCCAGGGTGTGGTCGCCGTCCCGGCCGACAACGTCGGCAACGCCGACCGGCTCAACTACGAGGAGCTGAAGGAGATGCAGGAGGACGGCTGGGAGATCGCCAGCATGAGCAACGACTGGCAGCCGCTGGCGGGGCAGTCCGAGAGCATCCAGCGCAAGCGGATGGAGCGGGCCAACCGCCTGCTGAAGGACAACGGCCTCGGCAAGCCGTCCGCGCTCATGTACCCGAAGGGGTTCTGTGACGACACCACCCTCTCGCTGGCGGAGGAGCTCCACGACGTCTCGTTCGTCCGGTACAGCGAGTCCGAGGCGGGGCTCTCGCAGTCGGCCATCATGGGCCCGCAGTTCGTCAACCGGTCCCGGCCGAACACGCCGGAGGCGGCGGCGAACCAGATGGGGCCCGCGACGGCGTACAACGGGCTCTACACCATCGCCCACAGCAAGATCGGGCCGAACGCCGAGAACACGCGCTCGGAGTTCCGCGCGATGCTCGACGAGGTGCAGAAGCGGCGACAGCGCGGCGAACTGGAGGTGGTCACCGCCTCGGACGTGGTCCTGAAGTAGGACGCCACCCCCCCACGGCAACGGTCCCCGCTCTCGGCGGCGGTTCCTGTCCCGCCGTCGACTGCACCCACCCCACGCACACCTCCTCCCCTCTGCACACGCGTTCCCTTCTCGTTCGTACGCTTCCCGGCCAGCCACGGGCTCACCGCGGGCTTCGAGGGTGGGTGGTGGCTCGGTAGAACCACGGTGTCCGGTCCGACGTGCGAGATACCGAGGCGTGCTTGGCGATCCACTGTCGCGACGACTCTGTCGAACCACTCTGCGCTCGACCGGAGTGGCGTGCTGTATACCGAGGGTGGGTCGCTCAGAGGCGAGCGAGGACGTTTCACGATTTCGGCCAAACAACTAATCCACGCAAAGAACTCCGGGTGAGTATGGACCTACGCCGCGTGGCGCTGGCGGTGGCCGGCCTTGGGTTCGGGTTCGTCGGCCTCGGCCTCGCGGTCACGCCGTGGCTGGGAAGCACGGAACTGGCGCGGTGTCGAACGTACGGAGCACCGGCCTTTCGCGGCGTCGACGAGTGGATGCTCGTTGCGTACGACGGATGCAACGAGATTCGGTTCTCGCTGTTTGTGGCGATCGGCTTCGTCCTCCTGCTCGGAGCGGGAGTGATTGGAGCGACGTATCTCTATCAGAGTAGATCGCACCCGTACATCAGCAAAACAGACGCCAACTGAGTGACCGACTCGCACCCACTATCTAGCACGGCCTCGGAAAATCATCGACGGCCGAAGATTTCGACCGCGCCGTGACAGCCCCGCCCCCGACGCCGTTGGGGGTGTGTCCCCCAAAGCGTGTTCGCCAGCGCCCGCGAAACTCTACTCCTCGGGCACGCGGTAGATGCCGATGGCCCAGCTCTCCTCGCCCGTCCCGTTGCCGTCGACCGCACACCGCCAGCCCTCGCCCTCGCCGAGATACCACGGGTCGTAGTGGTGCATCCGGGTCTCGTTCCACGCACGGCCCTCCTCGCCGCTCCCGTCGAGGACGGGCGACTTCGACACCTCGCTGTCCGAGTACGACTCCGGGGTGAGCTCGTCGATGCGGTAGGCCCGTACCTTCTCGCCGTAGAACTCCACGTTGTCCTGGAAGAACGTCAGGATGGAGTCCTCGCGGACGATGGGGCGGCCACCGGGGCGGGCGGCCTCCTTCCGGTCCTCGACCACGGGGTTCTGGGCGTGGGGCTGCCACTCGCCGGTGAGCGAGTCGCTGTAGTAGGCGTAGACGTCCGTGTTGTCGACGCCCGCGAGGTCCCACCAGCGCCCGTCCCAGCGGAAGATGACGTGGTCGGTGATGCCGTGGTCGAACTCGGTGGGGTCGTAGAGGTCGGTGACGT
>CAZYOD010000300.1:0-2879 GCA_964648635.1 uncultured Balneolaceae bacterium
AAATTCAGCCAATTTCTCTTCAAGCTCGATGTGCAAATCAAGCGTACCATTCAAATATCGAGAACCGGTACAGCCCGTTCCATAAACTTTGAGAACATCCGTTGCCGCATCAATAACGCGGGGGTCATTCGTTAATCCCAAATAATTATTAGACCCCGCCATGATAACTTCACGTTGATCAATCTGAACGGTGGTACCATCTGTAGCTTGAAGAGGCTTAAAATAAGGGTAAAGACCTTGAGCTTTTATTTCATCGGCCTTTGTAAAGTCATAAGCCTTTGTAAAAATATCGTTTGTTTTTAGATCTGATCTAGAGTCAGCCATTCGTCCTTTTTTTCGGCTATTAAAAAAGTGCTTATCGTTGTAAATATACTTCCATATTAAGCATCAATCAAATTGGGAATAAGATAACATTAATTCTGATGCTTGGGATAGTAATGGTCAATCACAGATTGGAGAAAATTAACATACTGTTGCGCCACATGTTTCCAACTGAACTGTTCTTGAACATAACTACGCGTTTGAGCAGAAAAATGTTCCAATTTATTTGAAAGCATTTCACGAACCTTCGTTGCAAATTGTTCGGCATCTAGGGTGGGAACGCGAAATCCATTTTCGCCTTGAGCAATAACATCTTTAATACCTTCAAGGTCTGCTGCTACAGCCGGCGTGCGTGCCATATTTGCCTCCAGCAGCACAATGCCAAACCCTTCCATATCTCCCTCCACCGGAATATTGGGCATTATAAAAAGATCGGCAGCAGCATATGCCTGTTTTAGCACCTCATCCGGCTGGCGGCCCAATAAAAAAATGCGATCTTTGTGCGCAGAATTCTGAACAGATTCTTCGATGCTTTCAAATTCAGGGCCGTCGCCAACAGTTACATATACAACCTGATGATCCAATTTCGGCATCACCTCGCGGATAAACCATTCGTGGCCCTTCCGCTTTACCTTACGCCCCACTGTGAGCAGCATAAAATTATTTTCCAGAGGGATTCGAAAATTACTTTGCAGCCGATTCCGTGATTCTTGCTTATCGGGAAAAGAATTTAACTTCTCAAAATCGAAGCCATTTGATAATGCCACGCCTTTTTCGGGATCCATTCCCCGTTTGATACACTCTTCGCGCGTAGCACGTGACACAGAAATTACGCCGTCGAGGCTCGAAAATATCTTGGGTACAAAGCGCTGGTATATCTTTACCGGCAGCGTTACATCACGGCCATGGTTGATCGTGACCATGGGCACTGATATCCGATTCTGAATGAAATAGGCAAGGCTGGCAGTAACCATTGATGAGAATAAAACAACATCGGCCTCATGCTCTCGAACTTTGGTCGGGAGCGAAAACAGCTGCTTAACCAAAAAAGAGACAGATTTAAAGGCAATTTTGCCTTCGCCTGACACATTTATGGTTTCGGTAAAAACTGAAACCGAGTCTTTCCGTTTTAATTCCCGAATAAGTTGCTGGCTAACTCTTTGCATCCCTCCAACATTATCCAGAATATCACCTTCCGGTGGATGGGTATGTGAAACGTAAAGTATTCGCACGTAATTAATAAGTTATTCTAAAATTTAAGAGCGGGACGGGGTTCTTCCAAGGCTTCCTGATAATTTTTTAGAAGCTTGCCGTTTACATTACCCCAGGAATAGGCCAACGCCTTTTGTCGTGCAGCCTTGCTCATTTCATTTTCCAGCTTGGAATCTTCGACAATATTGATAATACAATCAGCAAATGCTGTAGTATCACGCGGAGCGGCCAAAAAACCGTTAACACCCGACTCTACCAATGAACGACTCCCCGTAGCATCAGCTACAATGCATGGCAGTCCGCTTGACATCGCTTCCAACGTTACGTTGCCGAATGTTTCTGTTTCTGATGGAAATAGGAAAATATCACTGCTGGCATAGGCGCAACTCAACTCATCATCAGTAATAAAACCGGTGAAATGAGCCTCGGGTAACATGTGCTCCAATTCTTTCTTGGCCGGACCGTCACCCACAATCATCGCTTTAATTTTAGGATGTTTTTGCTGCAGCTTTTTTATCGTATCAACGTAGGTCTGCAAGTTTTTTTCCCACACCAAACGTGAGACAAATGTCACTACTTTATCGTCATCATCAAAACCGATAGACCGTCGCCATTCCATATCGCGGTAATCCGGGCTAAACTGATCGGTATCGACCCCGCGCGTCCAAATGCGAATTCCATTGTCAATCCCCTCTTCGTTAAGCTCATTAGCCATCGAGGGTGAAGGAACATAGATGTGTTTGCACTGGCTGTAAAACCATTCCAGGTACTTCCAGCCAAGCATTTTTAACATTTCAAGATTATAGTACTTCAAATAGCTGGTAAAATGAGTATGATATGAGGCTACAATTTGAATATCGTTGGCTTGCCCCCACCGCATAGCACGAAATCCAAGAACATCGGGTGTGGCTAAGTGAATTAAGGTGGGATTAAATTCTCGAAGTCGATTCTGTGCTGCTTCCGGAAATCCCACAGTAATACGATATTCTGCGCGGCCCGGCATCGGAACTGAAGGAACGGGAACAAATTCACCCTCATGGTCCAAAGCGGGTTCATCCACGGTGGGACCAAAAACAAGGACGGGGATGCCCTTTTCTTCTAAAAAAGCCACCAACCGGTTCAGGGTCAATGACACTCCATCTTGAATATGGTTATAATTTCCGGTAAAAATTGCTACTCGGAGTTCATTCATAAATTTTCCAATACATCTTTGATATTTGTATCTTTCTTGCGATTTAAACTTGAGATGCTTTATTACAATCACAGTTTAATTTAGCTCCCAAATATACAAAATTTGATGAAAGCCTTCGTAACCGGCGGCACAGGTTTTATTGGAAGTCATCTGG
>CAZYOD010000301.1:0-2831 GCA_964648635.1 uncultured Balneolaceae bacterium
ATTCAGATATCCATCATTATAAACACCAAGATTACCCGCGTCCATATAAGTAGCTAAGTTATCTCCACCGCCGTATTCTATTATTATGTAATCCATCTCATTTTCAACAGAGCCGGAGGAGACAAGGATACCACCCCAGGCGCCTTTGGCTTTGGACCGTCCGGTAAAGACAATAGGATCCTCTGTGGTTCCGATTGCTTTAATAGTCCCCGGATTATTTCCGGCAGAAACAATTAGCTTTTTATCCGTGTCCATTTCGAAAAGAGCACCCGGTTCTATCGTTACACTGTTATTGAGTGTTACAGTACCGATAACATGATAGGTGCCGTTGTTTAGGTTGCTCCAGGTTTCAGAACCGGAGATGTCTGTATCACCTTTGTAAACCGCCACATCACCGCCGTTAAAGTTTGTATGACTGTCGATACCGTTGATTTGCGTGGGATGAATCTGCATATCAGAATCTGCGTTACTGTTAAACTCACAGTATTCCAGCGTAAAATCGGATCCGCTTCTTCTGGTTTCAATACCATAACCCGCACTGCCCGTAAAGGAAACTCTCCGTAGTGTAATATTGGCGTTATCGATTACCATATTACTTTTGCCAAAGTAAGTAGCCATATTTGTGCTGCCGCCATAGCTTATATCGACGTGCTCCATAATATTATCAACAGAAGCCGAACCGATTCGCAGACCGCGCCATGCTCCTGCTGCTTTACTGGTACCGGTAAATACAATTTTATTGGATTCTGTTCCTACAGCTTCAATAACGGCACCGTCGCGGACAACAATACCGGCATCGGGCACAAACTCAAATTCCGCACCTTCATCAATTACGATATGATGTTCAAATTCTACATTATTTTCGATTTGATATTTGGCGCCATCAAGAGCTGATATATTCATATCTCCCGATGTACCGCCGCCGAACGCCGTCACATATCCACCGTCAAAGGTACTGCCGGCATCTACATAACCTATCTGACTAATATGTATATATACATGGTCGTCATCATTTTCGGCAAAGGTCATATTCTGCATGGGGAATTCGGAACCGTCTCGTCGGGTTTGTATTCCATACCCACCGCTGTTGGTGATATAAACATCAGCCAGCTGTACTTTGGCCTGATCGACCGTAAGAGCAGCCGGATCAAAATAGGTTCCGGCAGAAATACTGCCCGCATACTGTATAGTAGTGTGGCTTATTTCATTTTCCACTGAGTTCGAATTGATTAGAATACCACGCCAGTAACCGCTCGTCTCTTGCACGCCGGTCAAAGTAATAGGATCTGCTTGGGTGCCGGCAGAGACAAGCACCGAATTGTCAGCATTGACTTTTATCCCGGCATCTGTCGCAAATTCTACTGTAACACCCGGCTCGATAGTCAATTTAGCACCGGATTTAATATCTATATTAGCTGTTACGTGGTACAAGTTGTCTGCAGTCCATGTTTCGTCCTCGGTAATATCATCGGCAATCTCAACAGTAGCTGATGGCGGATTATTTGTATCCCCGGAGTTGTTATCATCATTGCCTACTGGGCTGTCACTGCATGAGCTAAGTATCAGCATAGCCGACATCGAAATTCCAAGTAGCGTTCGTATCATCTTCATAAATCGTAGATTTTTATTATCTGTTTAATGGTTATAGAGAAAGAGTAAATCTCCCCGCACTAAAGAGATACGAAAGCGAATTGTAAAAGAGCTCAAATAGTTTTAGATAGGTATAATTCTTAGAGAGAAGATTAACTAATCAACTGGCTTGTAATAAATAAATTACGTTAGTTAGCATACTAATCTTCATTAAGAAATAGACGCTGAAAATAGGCTGTCTATTAGCTATTAAATAATAAAAATCTACAGAGCACATGGGTACCGGATCAGAGGTTACACAGCTATTAATACGCCTTGGGGAAGGTGAGAAAGGCATATTTGACAAGCTATATCCGCTAATATATGACCAACTACACCAAATGGCTTACGCTCAGATGGCAAAACAGCGGAAAGACCACACCCTTTCAAAAACAGAATTAGTTCACGAGGCTTATCTTAAAATGATAGATCAGACACAAATTGGTGTCACTGACAGATCACATTTTTTGGCTATTGCCTCGCGATGTATGCGACAAATTTTAATTGATCATGCCCGAAAAAAACAAGCTGAAAAACGGGGTGGTAAAAACAAAGACCTGACTTATATTGATGGCATTTTAAACACTCAGAAACAGAAAGCAGAAGAATTTATCAATATAGATGCTGCCCTGGACGAGCTGGAGAAACTTAATGATCGCTTAGCACGCGTTGTAGAAATGCGTTTTTTTGGAGAAATGACGATCGAACAAACGGCCCAAGCGCTTGAAGTATCTGAAAGCACGGTAAAAAGAGATTGGCTTAAAGCCCGCGGATGGCTTTACAATAAATTGAAAAGCAGGTCCAAAGCAGAGTAAATGAACTGATTACCATGCGGGTTACGTATTTTTAACTGTGTGGGTTATAAGTAAAATTTTCAGTTACTAACAATTCAGGTTATCACATCATGAGTGATTTAAATTGGAAGCAGGTTGAACAAATTATTGATGAAATTCTCGACCTTCCCCAAGAAGAGCACCATGCTACTATCCAAAAAAAGTGCGGGCATAATCAACAGTTAAAAGCTGAAGTAACCCAACTTATTGAATCTATTTACGACTCAGACGGATGGCTTACCGACCTGCAAGGTCACAAGTCTGAAATGTATGATATCTCGGAAGACCTTGAATCACTAAGTCCGGACCAAGATATCATTGGCAAGGAGGTTGGAGCCTATACCATCAAAAAAAGGATTGGCGAAGGTG
>CAZYOD010000302.1:0-2818 GCA_964648635.1 uncultured Balneolaceae bacterium
AAAGGAAAACAGATAAAAAGTGAAGGGCAGGGTACGATTTTTCAGAATGCGGTGCTCGAAATTTTAACCAAAGCACCGGCACCGGTTTCCGCAACGATTTATATTGGGATTGTCGTCGGGCTGCTCTATATAGGATATTCCCAAGAAGTAGCGTCATCTCTACTAACAGCAGTACTGGTTTTTTTCACTGCCATGTTTTTCTGGACCTTTTTTGAATACATTTTTCATCGTTATATAAATCACTTGGATGACTATTTTCCCGACTCTAAGCTGGCACATTCGATTGCTCACACAATTCACGGAATCCATCACGAATATCCGCGGGACAGAGAACGATTAATGATGCCACCTGTTCCCGGGCTGATTATTGTGGGGTTGCTTTATTTGGTATTTTGGCTGTTGCTCGGACCTTGGGTTTATATTTTCATGCCGGGATTTATGGTCGGCTATCTGATTTATGCTTCGGTACATATCGCTGTACATAAACGAAAAGTGCCTGCTTTACTTAAGGCGCAATATCGCCATCATGCTTTGCATCATTATAAATATCCCGGCAAAGCGTTTGGAGTCTCTACCACCTTATGGGATCGCGTTTTTGGAACAATGCCGCCTGAAAAGTAACTTCGATGTAATAATCGGATTGGTCACTTTTGCTACTATGTCTATCAGAAAATATCATCTCGGATGTACGGTATGGAGCCTAAAAGATTGGGTGGGTCGGTTTTTTACCGATGATGCCAAGCAATCGGATTTTCTTTCGCAATACGCTTCCGTCTTTAATTCAGTAGAGGGAAATACCACCTTTTACAACATCCCGAGTGAGAAAACAATTTTAAGGTGGAAGAAAGCTACGCCCGATGGCTTTAAGTTCTGTTTCAAATTTCATCGCTCCATCACTCACGAGCGCCGGCTGCATAATGTGGAAGATCAGGTGTTACGATTTCTTGATGTTTTTGATCCGATAACAGACCGGCTGGGCCCATTTCATTTACAGCTTCCCCCGCAGTTTTCACCCAAACAATTTGACAAGCTGGATACATTTCTGGGAATTTTGCCCAGTTCCTACCGCTATGCGGTTGAGGTGCGTCATCCCGATTTCTTTGATCATGGTCGAGAAGAACACCGCCTGAATCGGCTGCTTAAAAGTTATAATATTGATCGGGTTATTTTTGATACTCGCAAGCTGCACGCTATGAAATCCGATGACAAGTCGGTACTGGAAGCCAAAAAGAAAAAGCCCAAAGTGCCGGTGCGTTTTGATAATACGGGGCCACGTCCGTTTGTTCGCTTTGTGGGATCTAATGACCCGGTAGCCAACGAACCGTATCTGAAAGAGTGGGCTATTGTTGTTGCCGACTGGATTAAAGAAGGACTGCATCCCTATGTGTTTACTCATTCTCCCGACAAGGTGAGCCAGCCGCCGATAGCTCAAACCTTTCATCGTTTGCTGTCCGAACTTATTGAGATGGATCCAATGCCGGCCTGGCCCAGCGAGCGTCAAAATGAGCAGATGGATTTGTTTTAATTGTTAAACACATATCTCGTCTATTCTCAAGGTGATAAATGCTTGTAATTTCCTTATCTTTACAGGCTTTTGAACCATAAATTTTTGACACCCGATTCATGTCCCAAGCGGATACAAAAACAGATTTACAGCAAGAAATTACAGAAGAAGCGAAACGTCGCCGCACCTTTGCGATTATTTCGCACCCGGATGCGGGTAAGACGACCCTTACTGAAAAATTACTTTTGTACGGAGGCGCGATTCATGAGGCCGGCTCTATTCGTCAGCGTAAAGCCAATCGCTATGCTGCCTCCGACTGGATGGCTATTGAGAAAGAGCGCGGTATTTCGGTAACCTCTTCGGTGCTTCGTTTTGAAAAAGATGGCATCAAATTTAATCTGCTCGATACGCCGGGCCACAAAGATTTTTCTGAGGATACCCTTCGCACGCTCGTGGCTGCTGATACAGCACTGATGGTTATTGACGTGGCAAAAGGCGTTGAGGAACAGACAGAGAAGCTATTCGAAGTATGTAAGATGCGGGAGATCCCCATCATTACGTTTGTTAACAAGTGCGACCGTCCGGGACTGGAACCGCTGGAAGTGATCAGCAATATTGAAAACCAGCTGGGGATTGATCCCATTCCGGCATCCTGGCCGCTGGGCTATGGAAAAAATTTCCAAGGCATTTACGATCTGATTGGCAAGAAACTGCATCTGCAGAAAAAAGAGGAGCACGGGGCGAAAAAAGCAGAAACGGAAATTTACGACTTAGAAGAAGGGATCGAACAGGCTCGTCTTTCTGATTTTGATAAAGAAAAGTTTCAAGAAGAGGTAATGCTTACCGAAGATATGATGGAAATGATGGATGAGGAAGCTTTTCTGAATGGAAAAGCTACGCCCGTTTTCTTCGGTTCGGCATTAAATAATTTTGGTTTGGATGTGTTTTTGAACTACTTCTCGGAATTGGCTAATCCTCCGCAACGCTATGAGGATGAGCAGGGTGAGCCTCGTGACCTTGATCGTGGGTTTTCGGGCTTCGTGTTTAAGATGCAGGCCAACATGAATCCAGATCACCGGGATTGTGCGGCTTTTATTCGTATTACGTCGGGTAAGTTTGGGCGCGGACTCGAAGTCACAGAAAGCAATACGGGTAAAAAGGTAAAGATGTCTACCCCGCATACGCTAATGGGTGATGAGCGAAATATTCTCGAAGAGGCTTATCCCGGGGACGTGGTTTCGCTGTTTAATCCGGGATCGTTCCGAATCGGTACGACGATTTACAGCGATGATCCGGTGAAATTTGATGTAATTC
>CAZYOD010000303.1:0-2779 GCA_964648635.1 uncultured Balneolaceae bacterium
TGTTGTTACTAAGAAATGAAGCCCCGGTTAAAGTATCAAATTATTAATTCCAGAATGGATAATTAATAAACCCGCAGGTTTTTGTTAGGGCACTTGCACAGTTGACATAACCTTCTCAATCAAATCTTCGGATGTAATATTTTCCGCTTCTGCCTCAAAAGTTGGGATAATACGGTGACGAAGCACATCCATCGCAATAAAGCGTACATCCTCCGGCGTAACATAGGCGCGGTGCTGCATGTAAGCGTGAGCTCGTGCCGCAAGATTCAGGTTTATAGATGCACGGGGAGAGGCGCCAAAGTTAATGAGTTCGGTAAGATCCGAAAGGTTGTATTGCTCCGGATTTCTGGTAGCAAAAACCAAATCAATTATATACTGCTCAACCTTCTCGTCAATATAAATCTCATTAATTACTTCACGGGCCTCCAGAATTTTTTCTGTTGTGATGACCGGCTCAAGTTCTTCTTTTTTGCCCGTTTTTGCCATGCGACGCATAATCTCAAGCTCCTCACTTTCGCTGGGATAATCGATTTTGATCTTCATCATAAAACGATCCACCTGCGCCTCGGGCAGTGGATAAGTGCCCTCTTGTTCTACAGGATTTTGCGTTGCCAAAGCAAGAAAAGGTTCGTCCAGTGGAAAGGTTTCTTCACCAATGGTAACCTGTTGTTCCTGCATAGCCTCGAGCAGGGCGCTTTGCACTTTTGCGGGCGAACGGTTGATTTCATCCGCCAAAATAATATTTGCAAAAATAGGACCCTTTTTTACCGTAAATTCAGCCTCTTTTTGATTGTATATCAGTGTCCCGATAAGGTCTGCGGGCAGTAAGTCGGGAGTAAACTGGAGTCGTTGAAATTTAGTATCAATGACTTTGGCCAGTGAAGAAACGGTTAACGTCTTTGCCAATCCCGGTACTCCCTCCAGCAAAACGTGTCCGTCAGCCAAGAGTCCCACAAGCAGACGGTCAATCATGTAGCGTTGCCCAACAATAACTTTGTTTAACTCGGAATAAATATCTTCAATAAAAGCGCTGGATTCTTCAATCTTTTCTCCCAGCTCTTGCATATCCACAGATGTTGAGGTGTTAGCCATGATAAAATTAATTATGGTTTAGAATTTGATTCAGTAATAATTATTTTCTTGCGCAGAAAATCCAAACGGCTAAAGTTAACAAATGGAAATCATAGATTCTTTCCTATTAGGTTTAATTCAGGGACTGACAGAATTCCTACCCATTAGCAGCTCAGGACATCTAGTATTGGGAAAAGATCTTCTGGGGGGTGGACTGGAAAAGAGTATTACATTTGAGGTTGTCGTCCATTTTGGAACCCTCTGCAGCATTCTGATTTATTATCGCAAAAAAATAGGGGATATCCTTCGTTCCCTTTGGGATTTAGTGTTACATCCGACTGAATTCTCCAATAAAGTATCTAATGATAGTAACATCAAACTGAGCGGTTTTATTCTGTTAAGTATGATTCCTGCTATGATTGTTGGGTTCACGATGAAAGATACAATTGAAAATGTGTTTCTCAACCCATTTACCGTTTCAATTATGTTATTGGTTACGGGAGTCATTTTATTTAGTACGCGGTTTCGTGATCAGTTTCCCCATGATATAACATCCTCAAGCGCCTTTGGTATAGGTCTTGCTCAGGCTTTTGCAATCTTACCCGGTATCAGCCGTTCGGGATCTACTATTTCTCTGGGATTATACCTGGGAATCAAAAGGGAAGAGGTAGCTAACTTTTCTTTTCTGATGGTGATTCCCGTCATTGCGGGTGCCATGATGCTGGAAGTTAAAACAATGATGGAAATGGGAATACCAATGGCAGCTTTCTGGGATCTAGTCGTTGGATTTCTGACATCATTTATTTCAGGATATTTTGCCCTCAAATATTTAATTATCATCCTGCAGAGTAAAGGGATTCACCCGTTTGCCTGGTACTGCTGGGCATTGGGTTTGACGGGACTTTTCTTTTATTGGTAGAATCTACAGATATGGGAATTTCTGGTTTTTCGAGTTGATGCGGTTTTCAAATTTATCTACCTTTGAAGCCACAAAAATAAACAGATATTTATGATAACCTATTTCTTCATTTTTCTGGCTGTGTTAGCCGTTGCTTCGGCACTGGCTATGGTAATCAGCAAAAACACTGTTAACAGCGCTCTTTTTCTGGTACTGAATATGGTTTCGCTGGCAGGATTGTTTTTGATGCTGAAAGCACAATTTTTAGCCATTGTACAGATTCTGGTTTATGCCGGTGCTATTATGGTGCTGTTCCTGTTTGTGATAATGTTGCTAAATGTTCAGGATGAAGAAAGTTTGTTCAACAAATTCCGGATAAAATATTTTGTTGCTTTTCTTCTGGGAGTTGGTGTGTTTTCTCAAATTCTTTATGGCATTGGCAGCTTTTCAGATTCCTTGCCGACAGTAGCTCCGGAAATGGCAGAAGTTGGAACGGTAGAAGCAATAGGTGAGGTGCTTTTCACGCAATATTTATTGCCATTTGAACTGACAGCTATTCTGTTAACTGCTGCCGTTGTAGGGGCGATAATTATAGCACAACATAAAATTAAAACCGGTGCAACAAATGATTAGTATCGAATGGTTCTTGGTGTTAAGCGCTCTGCTGTTTTGTATTGGGATTATCGGTGTGTTAATCCGCAAAAATGCCATTGTCATATTTATGTGTGTAGAGTTGATGCTCAATGCTGTGAATCTCACCTTGGTTTCTTTTAGCAGTCACTATGGCAACGTTGACGGACAGATTCTTGT
>CAZYOD010000304.1:0-2766 GCA_964648635.1 uncultured Balneolaceae bacterium
AACACTTAAGACGCTAAATGATGGTTTAGGCAGTATAAAACATGTGTGGGTCGACCGTATTGATCATAACGATGACGGATTTATCCTCCAGGGATACAGTACAACGAGAAATCGTATTCCACAGGTTACAAACTTATTTAGCTGGGCAGATCTTAAAACGGTATCGGTCGTGCAAATGAGAGATATAAGGGTCTACAAGTTCTCTATACAGGTTTATAAAAGTTTTACAGGAGATTTAGACAGTAAATTTAAGAGCAGGTCAGGAGAGGTTAATAATTAAAAAAGGGAGTGCAAAACAGTGACTTACGCAAAAAGGAATTCACTCATCATGTTAGGAGTAATGGTATTAATGGTTGGCGCAGGTTGGTTGCGGTTTTATATGGTAGAAGATGCAGAGATCAATCGGCTGAATGAAGAGATCCTCCAAAAGCACGAGCAACTGCAAAAATACAAAGAAACCGCAAATACCTATGACAATCTGGTAGCTCAATATCAGACGCTCCAAGACAATGTGAATGAAAGTGCAAAACTGCTTGTCAAAGCGAAGAATGCGGATCAGGTATATAGCTCCTTGATTTCATTGGGTCGGGATAGTGCTTTCACTTATATGAATTTTGTTTCCGTTGATTCCACGCATTATGACCAATTCGGACTGTTAAATTTTGATATAAGGGGAGAAGGACATTATAAAAATTTCAATCAGTTCATTAATCGGCTGGAGTATGGAAGACCATTATTTAGAATCAGGTCCATGAGCATAGAACCTCGGACAGAATTAGATAATCTGGGACGGGTAAACTACAGTTTTAAGCTGGAAAGTTTATATGATCGGGATTCAATATTTGATGACTATTCCGAACAGCCAAAAAAGGAACTGCCAGCCTATACATACAACTCATTTTATCCATTGGTACACGAAGTCGTAGAAAATGATGCCAATTTGGTAAATGTAGAACAGAGCAAGTTAGTAAGTGTGGGAGAGAACTTTATTTCATTAAGAGATCAAAATGGAACATTGCAGCATTTATACGTTGGTGACCGGGTTTACCTGGGAAAGCTGATTACAGTAAATACCGCCCAAAATTCGGCGGTTTTCGAATTAAACAAAGGTGGAATAATTAAATACATAACACGGGAATTGAGATGAAAACTATTCAAACCAAAAAAATAAAATACACGCTTTCCATAACAGCGATACTAATTCTATTGGCTCCATTTTTAGGTTCAGTAGCAAATGGACAGGTTGACAGAGAGGTTCCTGAAAGAGAATATATTAATCCGGAAGAGATGGTAAGTCTGAGTAAGGATATGAATTTCGATGAAGCTATCGATTTACTTAACGAATATGCTCAGAAATATGAAAAAAAAATTATAGTAGATCGAACCGGTACCACAGATGGGATAGGTATTCCGATTTCAAAAGTTCACTGGAAAGAGGTGCTCCATTATATTGCAGATGTCCAAGGTCTGGTGGTTAAAGAATCCCCGCGATACTTTGAAGTCATAGAACCACATGTTGATGACAGATATCGCGCTGCTGAATCTACGAGAGTACAGAAAGAGGCAGAAAAAATGCCGGTGGATTTCAGTAGCCGAGAAGTTCGTATAAAAGCTATTTTTTTCGAGGGAAGTAAACGAGCTCTACGGGAGATCGGAATTGATTGGAGTACCATACATAATTTAGGTTCTCGTCCCAATAATTTGTCGCAAGTCATTGATCCGAGCTCCTCGGGTGGCTCAGGTGGTGGGGGCGGAGATTCTGGAGGAGGGCAACAAGGTCTTTCGGATCTTAGTTTTGGCAATGACTATGTTGAAGTGAATTCGCGTTCAGCTCAACAAGTGACTCAAAATCTTTTTAATGGAGTTATAAATTTCGGAGAAATCGCTAATAGCGGCATTGAAGTAAGAGCATTATTTAAAGCTTTTGAAGCGAATAACCTGGGTAAAATTCTGGCTACACCTGAAATTAAGGTATTGGCGGGAGAAGAAGGACGCATTCAGGTAGGCCAGGATTTTTCAATCAAACAGCGAGATTTTGCCGGTAATATCATCGATAAATTCTTTAGTGTGGGGACTATTCTTACTGTAACACCATTCATCATTCATGATGGTGACTCAACTTTTATAGATATGACGATAAACGCAGAACGTTCAACCGCCCAGCCTGATCCGGTTAGTACCATTATCAATAAGCAGCAGGCAAATACCGAAATTTTGCTGCTCGATGGTGAATCGACAGTAATTGCAGGTTTGTTTAGAACTGAGAATGTAAAGGTTCGAAAAGGCATACCGCTTCTTAAAGATATTCCCGCCTGGTTTTTTGGTTTGCGCTATCTCTTTGGTTACAACTCCACTGATCGGGTAGAGCAAGAGTTGGTGATTCTTATTAAAGCAAGTATTGAACCAACGTTAGCCGATCGAAGAAATAGCCGCTTGAAAACGGCGGAGGAGATACTTTTACAACAGCGTTCTAAATTTCGGCAGATGGGCAAGTCATATGAGGAAGTAATAAAAGAAGGAATAGAGATATCCAATGAAAGAGAAGAAGACAGCAAAGAAGAAGGTGACGGTTCAAATTAAATTGAGTACTCGAACCTTACCCTTCACGGGGAAATCCTATGTCTGAAACACCCTATTACCCAGGAGGATTTCAATTAACCCAGAGTTCCCAGAAGCCTCGAATTACCATTAAATCGCCGGTTTTCCATCGAAAATGCCCCTAACTGAGTCTAGGGCATTAGTATGAAGTACGCCTGAGAGGATTCG
>CAZYOD010000305.1:0-2754 GCA_964648635.1 uncultured Balneolaceae bacterium
TCGATATCATCACCTTCAAAGGGTGAAAACGGAAATTCCGGCCTGGTTTCTACTACTGTTAAACGGACGATTGAGGAGTTTGAAAATAATGACCTCTATTTAGGTGTTTGCTCGAACTACTTGGCAAATCTGGAGCCCGGGGACAAAGTAAAAATGACGGGTCCCAGCGGACGCCGATTCTTGCTCCCCGAAAATGCAGCTGATTTCAACTATATATTTTTTGCTACCGGCACGGGCATTGCGCCCTACCGCGGAATGATTATGGAATTGCTGGAGGCAGGTATTGAAAATGAGATTGTGTTGGTTTTTGGCTGTCCTTACCGAACTGATCTATTATATGCTGATCTGTTTGAACCACTGGATGAAAAATATCCTAACTTTCACTATCTCCCCCATGTTTCCAGAGAAGCACGGCGGCCCGACGGCACCAAAAAGTATGTGCAGACTTGCCTCTGGGATGAATCTAAACTGTTGGACCCCATCCTTAATAAAGAAAATACACTGACATACATTTGTGGATTAAAGGGAATGGAAAGCGGAATTTATAGAGCTTTTGGCCAAAAAGGGCTTAACGAATATTTAGATATTCGCGAGCCGGCCGCTGATAAAGAGCCTTCTGAGTGGGATGAAAATGACCTGAGAAGATACGTAAAGCCCTCTGCTCGTACTTTTGTGGAAGTATACTAACCGCGTCCAAGCATATTTTGCATATCTTTTTTAAAAGTAGGATTTAAAATATAGTTGAACTCTTTTTTAAGTGATTCGGCTATATTCTCAGTGTTCTCGTGATCCGAGACCGGCTCAGTAATATTGAAGAAGCCGGGTTTATGAGCGAACCGCTTGTAGAAATCCGAAAGTTCCTTATTCCAATGATTGCACCAGTTTGCAGGATATGGGCTGGGCCCAATTAATTCCATTTCTCCCTTCAAGACATTAATGATAGAAGGAAGTTTTTCAAGTTTTGTTTCGTGAAAGAAGGTTCCGAGTGCAAAAGTTTTTTGAGTATCAACGTTTTTTGTCGAATATCTGTACTGTTTAAAAGTTATTCCTCGCTTACCGGGAACAGTAACTTTTTGGAAAACAGGTCCGCGTGAAGAAATTTTAATTAGCAATGCGAAAGCAGGGAGAGTTGCTATAAAACACAATCCAACAAAAAAGCTTCCGAAAAAAACTAGCAGCTTTTGGCTAAAGCTTTTATCTGTTGTTAACTCGTGAAAGTATAAATCAATGGTCGGTCCCTGTTTAATATCAGGATTAAAAGGCAACTGCTTTTCAAGTAGAATTTTTTCTGCTACTGTTGCAATCTCCAGTTCAGTTTTTTGGCCAGCTATTGCATCAATCATAACAAGCGGATAACAGTAATATTAATATATTTTAATATTACAAGAGTCCATTAAATCCAACTTGTTACAAAGTCACAATCTGTGGATAAAATTTTTATTTCGAATTACGATGCTTGGCTAATATTCGTAACCCCACCCGAAACAATGAATTTCATAACATCAGTAGAATCTAAATCGAGCGGTGTCACGTTAGAGGAGGGAACTAAAAAGAGGTTACCTGAAAAATTATAGGAGTGCGGAAAGTAAACGGCTACCAACTCATGCGTACCGATTTGGGATAGATCTTTCTGAGTTAAAAAGCCAATTCTTTTGGCCTCCATAGCACCAAGATCAACAAGTGCGGGTTCATTGAATCGCTTCTTATCCCCGACAAACGCTTCTGTTAATTCCTTAAGCGAGGTGTAAATGATTTTGATAATAGGAACCTTGACAAGGAATCGCTCAAAATAATTGATGAACGGACGGGTAACGGCGCGTGAAAAAAGGTACCCAATTGCCGCTATCCCAAAGAAAACCGTTGCTATGCCCAGGCCCGGAATATCAATACTTAACCAATTAAAAAGAAGATCATTAAAGAGGTTGTTTGACCACCGAATGGCTGAAAAAATAATGTAAAGAGTAGCACCTATGGGGAAAACAAGTAATAGTCCGCGTAAGAAATTATTGAAAATTGGTCGCATAAGTTTAGCTTTTATCAAGATTTAAACGACAAATTATTACAGCTGTTGGTGATCTGCAATGAAGTAAATGAAAAAGGTGTTTTGCAGATGAGTTCAACGCTATTTTTTGCTATTTTCAACGATCTTAAGAATTAAAACTCAACAACCTAGATTCATGTCCCACAAAAGCGCTGCAGAAATTCGTGAAGAGTTCCTGAATTTTTTTGAGAAGAAATCGCACCTGAGGGTGCCAAGTGCCCCGGTTGTTCCCCAGAATGACCCAACTTTGTTGTTCACAAATGCGGGCATGAATCAGTTTAAGCCAATTTTCCTGGATGAACAGTCAGGTTATAAAAAAGGTGATGAGATCAGGAAGCGGGTGGTTGACAGTCAACGGTGCATTCGCGTGAGCGGAAAGCATAATGATCTCGAAGAAGTTGGCTACGACACCTACCACCATACACTGTTTGAGATGTTGGGCAACTGGTCATTCGGTGATTATTTTAAGCGTGAGGCTATCCGCTGGGCGTGGGAACTCTTGGTTGATGAATGGGGATTGGAACCTGACCGATTGTATGCTACAGTATTTGAAGGAGATGAGAGCGACGGTCTTCCCGTAGATCAGGAGTCGATTGAACTTTGGAAGGAGGAAACGTCTATAAATCCTGATCACAACCTAAAGTTCGACAGGAAAGATAATTTCTGGGAAATTGGCGATACCGGTCCGTGCGGATCCAGCACGGAAGTACATG
>CAZYOD010000306.1:0-2742 GCA_964648635.1 uncultured Balneolaceae bacterium
TTTTCGACCATTTCATCCGGTAAATGAACTCCGCATAACGTTCGTTTTCCCGATATATAAACGCGTGCCGCGTGTCCTGTAAGGCATGCCCGAATCACGACCTCAATGGGAATAGGATCACATTTTTTGGCAATTGTCACATTCGGATGCGGTACATCAATGATATGTGTAGCAACCAGATCATCCACCTTATCAAAAGCAAAAGCAGCCAGCGAGTTAAGTATCTGCCCCTTGTACGGAATCGCCTGCTTCATGATATGATCGAAGGCGGAAATACGATCACTGGCTACAATGCCTAGCTTGTCATCCCCAAGGGAATATACATCGCGCACCTTTCCTCGATAGGGGGCCGGGTAGCCTGGCACATCAGTTCTTGTGACGCAGTTTTGGAGGGCTTGTGAATCGATATCAGAAGTAGTCACGAAATGGTCAATTAAATGAAGAATTAGAATCGATTGAAAATCAGAAAAAGTTTAGAAGAATTGAAATGATTGTGCGAATTAATTCACAATTTTGTTAAGATGAAAGAAAGGAACGATTAATCGGAGTTTCAGCATTGCATAAGTAAAATACCACAAAAGATACTTGATGACAGACTTGCTCCGTATACCATATTCTATGATTAAAGTTCTTTATCGTAGAACTTGGTTCCACCGCTCTGTGGTTGACGAGATAGCGGATGAGCGTCTGAAAAAGGCATACATCAAATGCAGAGATATTACCCGCCATCATTCCAAGACTTTTTATATGGCCACTCGTTTTCTGCCCAATTATAAGCAGCGGGGCATTTTTGCTATTTACAGTTTGTGTCGATACATAGATGATTTAGTGGATGAAACTGAAGATTTACTGCGGGAACAAAAGCTTGATGAGTCAGATATTCCTAAAAAATTAAATCGTTGGAAAGAGAAACTTCGTGATACTTACAAGGGGCGCACGCACGAAAATGATATTTTACTTGCTTTTTCTGATGTACTGAAACGTTACGAGATGCCTATTGAATTGCCTTATTTGTTGATGGAAGGGGTGTCTATGGACCTTTGTAAAAGTCGCTACAATACTTTTGATGAGCTCTATGATTACTCCTATAAGGTAGCCTCTGTTGTCGGACTCATGACCAGCCGAGTTTTTGGATATGAATCAGAAGAAGCCCTTAAATATGCCGTGGATTTAGGTATTGCAATGCAACTAACGAATATTCTCAGGGATGTGGGAGAAGACCTGAAGCGAAATCGAATTTATTTGCCAAGAGAAGATCTGGACAGATTTGGAGTTACCGAACAAGATCTTTTTACCCATACGCTCAATAAAGACGTCACTGACTTGCTGGCTTTTCAAATTAATCGTGCACGTGAATATTACCGACAATCGGATAAGGGTATTCCGCTTCTTTCGGAGGACAGTCGCTTGTCGGTTTATATGGCTCGTCAAAACTACAGCCGCATTTTAGATAAGATCGAAGAAAACAATTATAACGTTTTTGAAAAAAGGGCCTATCTGAATGCAACCGAAAAATTATCCATTTTACCCGCTGCCTATTTTCGTATGAAAACGGGCAGAACATAATGGCCAATCAACGTTTACACAAATCACTGCGAACTGTTATATTCCATTCAAATTAATTATCCTCTCAAAAAGGAGACGAATGGAAAAGAAAACAGAAAAATGGCGAAGTCCGAGCTTGGGCAAGGACATGGAGTTGACGGTTTACGGATCGTCGGGTACTCCAATAATCGGACTTCCAACAAGAGGGGCTTCCTGTCATCAATGGCAAGAATTTGGGATGGTAGATGCAATTTCTTATCAGCTTGAGCATGGTTTTAATCAGCTTTACTGTCTTTCATCAGTCGATAAAGAAGGTTTTTTGAATGTAAATGCATCGCCGGAACAGCGGTTGGTCCGGCATCAGCAGTACGAATCGTACCTTGTTGAAGAAGTCGTACCGTATATCAATGATACAAACAGAATCGATTTTATAATTGTGGCCGGGATAGATCTCGGAGCCTATCATGCCATTAACACTGCACTCAAGCACCCCGGCGCCTTCGGAAAGGCAATAGGGATGAGTGGCATTTATGACATCAAGCGGTTTATGAATGACTACTATAACGACGATGTCTATTATAACAATCCCATAGATTTTGTGCCCAATCTCAACCAGCAGTCTATATTAAATCGGCTGCGTGACGTAGATTTCCGCATAGTTAGTTTTGATGCCGATGAACGAAAAAAGGAATCAAAGCGGATGAGCAATGTGATGCGAATGAAATTTATTGAGCACAATCTTGATATTTGGGGAGAAAGCAGCGAAGAGTGGGATCTGTGGCCAAAAATGTTAAAAACTCATATTATCTAAAAAGTTACTATGCCTGATATTTCAAAAATTCTGATCGCCAACCGCGGCGAAATTGCACTGCGTGTCATTAGAACCTGTAAAGAGCTTGGCAAACAAACGGTGGCAGTTTATTCTACCCCTGATGCCGATGCTCCTCATGTTTTACAGGCCGATGAGTCCGTGCACATCGGCCCGGCGGCATCTTCAGAAAGCTACCTGGTGATTGACAAAATTATTCAGGCCGCAAAAGATACCGGCGCTGATGCTATCCATCCGGGCTATGGATTTCTAAGTGAAAACGCGGAATTTTCTGATCGTTGTAAAAAAGAGGGCATCATTTTTATCGGTCCCCATGCCCAAGCCATTAAGTCGATGGGGGATAAGACGGCCGCTCGCGAAATTATGAG
>CAZYOD010000307.1:0-2728 GCA_964648635.1 uncultured Balneolaceae bacterium
CCTGAGTTAGAAGAAAGCATTTTTAAAATTTTAAACCGAGTGGCTGAAACCGGAAATTCGCTCCGGTTTGAAGATTATATATCATCCATGGACCTGTGGGTATCCGCCTTTATTTTTCGCTTTGATACACCAGGACCAGTTCGTTTGGGGGTTCTCTTTAATGATATTACAGAACGTAAAAAGATTGAAGAAGCGCTGCGTAGCAGTAAAGATAAGTATCAAACCTTGTTCGAATCTATAGATACAGGCTTATTTATTGAGAAAATTTTGTTTGATGAAGATGGAGAAGCTAACGACTTTCGCTTCCTGGAAACAAATCCTTCATTTGAAACTCAATCGGGACTAAAAGAGAAAGAGACAGAGGGTAAAAGTATAAGTCAAATTATACCCGAATTAGAAGATGCTTGGTTTGAGATTTACGGTGATGTTGCCTTAAATCGTGAACCCATTCGTTTTGAACAGGGCGCCGAAGCCCTCGGACGAATTTTTGATGTTTTTGCTTTCCCCATCGGCCAGCCCGAAGAACACAAGGTAGCTGCTTTATTCAGTGATATTACGGAAAGAAAACAAAGAGAGAAAGAATTGCGGGAAAGCAAGAACCGCTTAAGCGCTGCACTCGAAATCGATACTGTTGGAATTATTTTTTGGGGATCCGACTTTAAAATCACAGAAGCGAACACTGCCTTCCTTCGCATGAGTGGCTTTAGTTATGAAGAGGCTATAGGAAAAACGTGGCACGAGCTAACACCAAAGGAGTTCTATGGGACATCAAAAAAAGCAATATCAGACATTAAGGCTACAGGTCATACCGACCCCTATGAAAAACAATATTATCGGAAGGATGGGTCACGCTTCTGGGGATTGTTTGCTCCTCGGCGGATTAGTAGTGAAGAAACGGTCGAATATGTTCTGGACATTACCGATAGAAAACACCGGGAACAGCAGGATAAGTATCTCCTGAAACTAAATGATACCCTCCGTTCTTTTTCTGATTCAAACCAGATTCCTAATAAAGCCATACGGCTGCTTCAAAAGCAGCTTGATACTAACAGGGTTCTTTTCATAGAATCCATTTCTGATGGCGACCAGTTTGTTGTCAAAACCGACATTACTGATGGTGTTCCAAGTATTAAGGGCGAAATTAACTTGTCCGATTTTGGATCCGAACTTGTTAATACCCTTCAGGCAGGAGAAACCTATATTGAACGGGATGCCTTGAAGGACCAGGAACTAAAAAGCGATGAGAAAAAGAATTTTCAACAAATTGATGTTCGGTCCAAAATCGCAGTGCCGCTTATAAAAGATGGAAAGCTTACTGTAATATTAGCAGTCGAAAAAGCTGATCCTTACGACTGGCCCGACCATGAAGTGGCACTTGTTAAGGAAACGGCCGAGCGTACGTGGGCTTATATTGAACGCCTACGTGCAGAAGAAAAGTTAGTAGCCCTAAAAAATAACCTTGAAGAACGGGTAAAGGAAAGAACCGCAGCTCTTCAATCCTATCAGAATCAACTTCGTTCTCTGGCCTCCCAGTTGAACAAAGCTGAACAGAAAGCCCAAAATCGATTGGCTACTGAACTTCACGACAATCTGGGTCAGCTGCTTACCCTCAGCAAAATGAAAATACAGGATATTAAAAAAAATATCCGTGCTGATGATATAAACGAAGAAATAAACAATTTATCTGACTTAATTGACAGCTCCCTGACCTATACCCGGGAACTTACATCCGATCTAAAGCCTCCTCCCTCTCTTAGCAAAGGAGATTTTAGCGAAATATTAGATTGGATTATTAAAAAAATGAACAAACATGGTCTTCAAGTTAACGTCGAAGATGACGACAAGCCTAAGCCGCTAGATGAAGAGGTTAGAACGACTCTTCATCAGTCAATTAAAGAGCTTCTTTTTAATGTTGTAAAACATTCCGGAGCAAAAAAAGCCCACGTTACCGTTTCAAGGGATGATGGAATGATGAAGGTTACTGTTGAGGATCAGGGAAAAGGCTTTAACATGGAAGGGGAAGAACCGGTTCCCACTGAAGAAGGCGGCTTTGGACTATTTAATATTCGTGAACGAATGAATTTTATAGGCGGGAAACTTGAACTCTCCTCCGAACCCGGCTCAGGCACCAAAGCAACGCTCTATGCTCCCCTTACAGAGAAAAAAACTCCCAAAGTTGCAGGAAAAGATGAACAGGAAACTCCGACTGTTGAAGAGACCTCCGCACCAACAGAGCTCCAGCAAAAAATTAAGGTTCTTATTGCCGATGACCATGATATGGTACGCCGCGGGCTCAGAAACCTTATTGAAGCGCAAGAGGATATGACTATCTCAGCCGAAGCAGACAACGGAAAAGATGCCCTTGATTTAGCACATAAGACACACCCCGATGTTATCATCATGGATGTTAACATGCCTGTTATGGATGGCATTGAGGCGACTCGTAAAATCACATCCAGTCTGCCTAACGTACATGTTATCGGATTGTCTTTTTATGACCAAGATGAAGTCGCTCAAAATATGCGCAGCGCCGGGGCTTCTGCCTACCTGTCGAAGGACGAGGCCTTCGAAGCGCTTTGTGCAACCATTAGAAGTGAGGCTACTATTTTGAAAGAATAGAACTTCATCGCCTATTTACGGCACATTAAGGCCTTATGAATTTTTTTCCTCTTCCTACCATTGCAAATGGAAATAAATAAGCCTATTTTTCGAGACTTCATACAAAAGC
>CAZYOD010000308.1:0-2717 GCA_964648635.1 uncultured Balneolaceae bacterium
TTTTCGTTAATTCGGCCATCCCGATTGCTTAGCTGTTAATTGCTAATCAGTGTTAAAACGTATGAGTGCGAAACATTACTAATTCTAATCTAGAAATAGCGTTTTAGTTCCGAACTCAATAACAAGAATAGTATATCAAATAAGAATCTTAAAGGTTAATCGTTTTAACTGATAAGCCTTATAGTTTAAGCATATCTCTTTATAAGATAGGTAATAATTTTGAGCTGATGGTAAATTATTGCCGCATTTTGTGATAGACTGTATCACTAATAAACGATAACCATCAGATCATAAATCGCATGGGTCCATGCGGCCATACCAAACCCTCTCCAGATATAAATGGCATTGAGCGCTAACCCAAAAAGAAAGCGAAAGAGGAAGGAGCCAAGTGTGAAGGGATCACCAAACGCTCCGATATAATGTACGAAACTAAAAATGGCGGCTGCTAATACCATAGCGGTTCCAAAGGCCATGTATTTATTGGTAAAAATCTTCTTAAATACGAAAAGCAAAGCAGAAACAAGAATCACGCGGAAAAACAGCTCTTCATAAAGTCCGGCGCCCAGAGAGAGGGCCAGTTGTTGCATAACGGTTAAACTTTCCAAAGGGGAGGCCTGCACCATCTGTAGAAGACCGCTAACTGCTATATTTATAGTTAAAGCCAGAAAAAAAGCGTAGGCGGAAGCCTCAACTAACATGGTAAAGAAATAGCTTAGTCTTAAAGAAGATAAGCGTTTTCGCTCGCGATAAAGGATATAGACTCCCAGCAAGGCAACAAAAATTAGGGTGATAGAAAGAACATCCCTGCCGATATAAGAAAACAGCGTTTTAATCCAGAAATCAACAGAAATACGCACCACTTGTTCGGCATCGGGCTGAGCCAGAAAAATTAACACTTCGTACAGCAACAGCAGGGGCAGACTAATCAAGTAGCTGTATAACAGCGAATGTGTTGATGAGAAGTAATGTTTAAACGAATCCCCGAATTTACTCATTAATCCTGATAGATGGTGACCGAAGGATTAGGCCCGGAAAAACCCAAGGCTTGCCAGGCGGCCGACGATAATTTTAGCCTATCCCCCGAAGTGCGGTCATTAATGCGAACGTAAATGCCTTTTTGATTTTCTTGGTTCTGAACAAAAATAATTGTCCCCAGCGAAATGTTGGAGTGAGCCGCAGTCAAAGCATCGGGATTATATAAATCTCCGCTTGTCGTGGAATTTGCCCGGTCATTTTCGCTGTATCTTGATACGTGTACGGAGCCCAAATCCTGCATATTATCTTTAGATACATACGGATTTTTGTAGGTTCTGCTCGGCGGTGCCAGTATAGTCAGCTTTTGACCCGTCTGGAAGGTAGAATCCGTTATACTTGGATTTAAAGCCCGGAACTCCTCTTCCGCCATCTGAAATTTATCGAGAAGCTCTTCCAGCGATATATCATCAGCAACTTTATGCACTACAAACTTTCCTTGTGGAGAGGTTGGAATCTTATCAGATACTAATACCGAGGGAGGCGGTGCCGGTTCTCCGCGCACCGTCAGTTGTTGCCCAACGCGTATATTATTGGAAGAAAGGTCGTTTAGAGCTTTCAACTCTTCCACAGTCATATCGTGCTCCTTAGCAATTCGATACAGGGAGTCATTATTTTTAACGGTATAATAGGTGTTTCGTTTAGTTTCCTGATCAACAACAATAGATTTCTCTTCCTGATCAGCTGATTGAGAAGGATAAATGGTGAGCTTTTGTCCCTTAGTTAAATTATTTCCATCTAAATCATTCCATCGCTTAATTTCAGCAATTTGGACATTGTATTGTTTAGATATTGAGAAGAGAGTTTCCTTAGGTTCTACGGTGTGAATAATGCCGGCGTCGGAAGCAGAATTCTCGATTTTCAGTGTTTGTCCTACAGAAAGTTCATTGCTCTCCAGATTATTCCATTCCCGTACTTGCTGAACATTTACATTGTATTCCTGAGCAATACTAAAAAGAGTTTCTCCCTGTTTTACAGTGTGCGTTGTTTGTGCTGTCGCAGAAACAGCAAAGCAAAATATAGCTATGCCGGTACTCAGTAGGGTCTTAAAAATTGATGATTTACTCATTTAGCTCGATCGTTCTTCCATTTCATTTTCCAGTTGGGTAAGAGCTTCTTTTAGTTCAGATTCCGTCCGCGCTTCATTTTGGTTTGCTGCTATGGTAATTCCTTTTTGATACAATTCCCTGGCATCATTCAGTCGATCTAAGGCTTCATACAGTTTTCCAAGATGGTAATAGACGCCGACATAGTCCGAATCGCTGGTTAGGATATCCTCAAACAGAATGCGTGCTTTTTTAAATTCACCTTCCTTACGGAATTCAAGAGCTAAGGCAAACTTTGAAAATGAATCCCCGGGGTTATGCTTAATCTGCCGCGCCAGCTGTTTAATTTTTGCTTTCTGATCCTCGCTCATAAACGTTAACGTATAGCTTAAGAGGGTGTTCTGTGTTCCGCATTCGTTAATAAGATACAGAAATTGCAGAAGATGAAAAGCGGCTTTCTTAAAGATTGCAGGCAAAATTTATTCCGCAGCAGAGCCACGGAGTGGGTTAATACTGCTCCACTACCCACTGCTTACGGGTTATACCGCTCTTCGATTTCCTCAATGGAATCACCGCCGAATTTCTCCAAAAAAGCATTGGCCAAAACGGGGGCGATTACGCTTTCTACCACTACGATAG
>CAZYOD010000309.1:0-2712 GCA_964648635.1 uncultured Balneolaceae bacterium
AACAAATCCTGAACGGACTGCAGAGGCCTATGCAAAAGATGGCTTTGAAATAGAAGTAGACGGTAAACTCTCAGAAAAAATATGGGAAAACGTTTCATATACCTCAGGATTCATCCAGAGAGAACCTAATGAAGGGAAGAAAGCTACAGAAAAAACAGAGGTGGCCTTTCTTTACGGTGATAACGCATTATATGTCGGTGCCCGAATGTATAGCGCTGATCCTAAAAACATAAATACTCAGCTCAATCGACGCGACAATACGGGCAATGCTGAGCGATTAGTTATTTCTTTGGATGCCTACTTGGATCGGCGTACGGCTCGAAGTTTTGCTATTACAGCATCAGGTGTCAGAGCCGATTATGTTCAGCCTGAAGATCGTATGAATTATCGAAGCAGAGATTATTCATTTGATCCTGTTTGGACAGCAAAGAGCAACATAGATTCCCTCGGATGGACAGCTGAGATGCGTATCCCCTTTTCGCAGTTGCGTTATAGCGAGAAAGAAAATCAGGTATGGGGATTGAATATCAATAGGTTTATACCTCATAAAAATGAGGATGAGTATTGGGTTATGATACCTCAGGATGAAACAGGATGGGCGTCAAGGTTTGGTTTGTTGGAAGGAATAAAAGATATACCTAGAACCCGGCAAATTGAATTAGTTCCGTATGTAGCCGGGAATGCTTTTCTGGAAGGGGCCCCCGATGCTCAGAATCCATTCACTGACAAGCTTAATCTTGATGCACGTATGGGGGGCGACTTTAAAATTGGTTTGGGATCGAATATGAAGCTGGATGGCACGATCAATCCTGATTTCGGACAGGTCGAAGCCGATCCCGCACAGGTAAATCTTTCGGCATTTGAAACTTTCCTTGGGGAAAAGCGCCCATTTTTTACTGAAAACCAACAATTATTTCGAGTGTTAAGCGGAGGAGGTGGCCGGTCAGACAGATATTTTTATTCCCGAAGAATTGGGGCATCTCCCTCAATACGACCGGACGGCGACAATATTGATTATGTAGATCAGACAGACAATACTTCAATTTTAGGTGCATCTAAAATTTCAGGCCGTTTCCCTTCTGGCCTCTCGGTGGGCGGAGTAGCAGCTGTTACAGCACGAGAGCATGCCCAAGTTTATGATCTCAATACCGATACGTACGACAAAGTAGAAGTCGAACCGCTTACCAGTTACGGTATTGTAAGACTACAGCAAGAATTTGGAGGTAATGCTTCTACAGCAGGATTGGTACTAACGGGTGTAAATCGTGATCTTGAGCAGGGAACGGAATTAGCGAATATGCTTAATCGTTCAGCTTTGACAGGTGGGAGCGATTGGAATATCAGATTTCAGGAAGGCAAATATGTGCTCGCAGGTAATGCCGGATTTAGTTACATATCGGGAGAGCCGGAAGCAATCGCAAATGTTCAGCGGTCAAGCGCACGTTATTATCAGCGCCCAGATGCTGCCTATCTTAATTTAGATTCAACTAAGACATCTCTTTCAGGGTATCGAGGAGAACTGGAATTTTCTAAAAACAGTGGTGAACACTGGCTTTGGGAAATACAAGCAGGTACCAAATCGCCGGGCTTTGATTTAAATGATACTGGAATTTTATTTAGTGCGGATGAAATTAGCTCACGTGCCAAGCTGAGCTTCCGAGAAAATACACCGGCTTCGTGGTATCAATCGTACCGGTTTGAGTTTAGTAGCCGAGGCAGCTGGAACTACGGAGGTACCCTCCGCGATAATGAGTTCGAGCTAAGCAGTCGTCTTCAGTGGAAAAATTTCTGGACTAATTTTCTCAATTTTAGTTACACCACAAGAACGTATGATGACCGCTTGACAAGAGGCGGGCCGTTAATGGGATCTCCGGCAAACATTAATGTTAGAACTGGTTTATTTACAAATAGAAGTGCTAATGTATTTTCTCGTATATTTATAAGTTATGGCAGAGATGAGTTCGGAGGTTGGGATTTAGGCATAAACCCTTCCGTTGAACTTCGAACCGGCGGAAAGTGGGAGCTAGAACTCCAACCTAGATTTTCGCGTAAGACAGAGACCCGCCAGTATATTACTACAGAATCAGGAGGCCGAGAAGCAACCTTCGGCAACCGATATATTTTTTCGAATATTGATCGAACTACATTCTCTCTCCAAACTAGGTTGGACTATGCATTTACTCCGGACCTGACGCTCGAAATGTATGCCGAGCCTTTTCTAGCCAGTGGAAATTATTATAATCCGGGAGAGTTGCCTAGCCCTAAATCTTACCAGTTGGATTATTATGATGTGCAGGGAGAAGATTCAAGTGGAGACTTTCTGGTAAATGATGGATATACAGAATTTTCCGTTCCCCAACGGGATTTTCTAGTCAAGTCATTTCGCAGCAGTGTGGTTTTGCGTTATCAATGGCGTCCCGGAAGCACCTTTTTCTTGGTGTGGCAACAAAATCGATTTGCACGAAATCAGGAAAATCGATTTGTAGAACCAGGAGATCTTGTGAATGCTCTGGGCGAAACTGGTGATAACTTATTTGCAATTAAGTTTACTTACTGGTTTTCGGCCAATTAATACGCTGATTACTTTAGTAGACTTGTATTCACGGATTTCCTATATATCCTATATAACAGACAGAGTTAGCTTTCAGCTTAGAGCAGGCTCTTCCTATATGAGATCGATTTAGTTCGATCGAACCAATGGATTGTTGAATT
>CAZYOD010000310.1:0-2689 GCA_964648635.1 uncultured Balneolaceae bacterium
TGGCATTGAGCAGCCAGTCGGGATTGAGTTTGGCGACTCCAGCAAAGAAGTAAACGAGTACCAGTTGCAGTTTGAGAATATTGATTGTCCATGCCGGCACGTACTCTCTGCGCAGCTCTGGTTTACGCAGTACATCCAATGAGAAGCTGCGATTGGCCGGCACCCAAATCAGCAGAAAACTGATAATGCTGACAAAGTAGTAGTGATTGAGATAGTTTGTTTTGTCGATGAGTTCGACATAGGTAAAAGCCAGAAAAAAGAAAATGATTCCGAAACGATAGAAGTACCCCAGCATGATGGAAAGAGCTGCGAGACCCATCCCCAAAAAAAGCAGGTACATGCCCGTTTCACCTAGCGGGGTTACCCAGTCGAAGCCGTAAAAAGTGAAGAAGTAATCCGGGGCCACATAGAGCTCATAAATCCAGCCGTTGGCCGCAAAGCGGATGATACTTACCAGCATGATGAACCCGAAAAGAAATCGAAAAACGGCCAGGGGTGCAATGGATGCCCGCGATGTAAGGTGTTTTTTGATGGCTTCGGGAATCATGATGCGCTAGTCACCGTCATTATCTTGATAGGTAATGGTGATGCCCAACACTGAAGTCATGTCGGCTTTAAGTAGGGTGATGATCTGCTGAAGCTCTTCAAAGGCGGTTAAAACGGGATCGTTATTTTCCTCGATCTGTTGCGAAAGCGGATCACTGAGCTGTTCCAGCGCTGACTGTGCTTCGTCGATTTCTGATTGAATTTCGTCGGAAAGGTCTCCGGCATCGAGTGCCTCCAGGTTGTCATCGAGTCCGCGGCTGCTTGCTCCCGTGAAAATACGTTCAACCTGGTTAAGATTGGCTTTCGCAAGTTCCAGGGAATATTCGCCGTAATATGCTTCTACGGCAACAGGACGCGGAGTCCCTGCACTGCGCACACCGGCCGGGATGCCGATCTTGCCGTCACGCAAATACCGTTCGTAGTGCATTACATAACTGTTTATGAGCATGCCGAGTGAGCTTCCCACGTCGGTTCCGGCATTATCTTCGCTCAGGAACATTCTGATGTAATCACCGCCGGAGGCTTGCCAGTCATTGGTGGCAGTATCCACCAGATCTTTAATAAAGGAAATGTTATCGAGCAGATATACCATCCGATTTTCGGCGTCGGCATCATCAGTGTACATAGCCACAATTTCTTCATTGCTGTCGCCTACCCCGTGTAGCAAATAACCCAGTGCCGGTAACCCAGCTGCATCGCGACTGTTAATGGATCCCAAAGAGTAGTCGCCGGATGAAACATTTTCATTGATCTTGGAAGTATCGGAGGGATACGTATTTAAAGAAGCGCGCAGCAAAACTGATTCGGAGGGACCGAATTGAAATGGGCTCACATCCTGCCAGGCCAGTCGCGCTTCTTTGAGGGCAGTCTGCAGTGCTTCTAATTGCTCGACCGTAGGTTCTGATTGAAAATCCTGAGCGGCAGTCTGCAAATCATCCATTGTAGCTTGCAAACCCTCGAATGCGGGAATGATAATGTTGTTGCCATAGTTTTCGAGCATGGCCGGGCGATCAAAACTGCTTTTATTTTCCGAGTTAGTGCTGCTGTTGCAAGCCCCGAAAAACAATAATACGAGAATTAGAGGATAGAAGAGGTTTCGTTTTATCATAGGTATCAAAAGTTAGAAAGAGCCGAATCTGTATTGGATTCGGCTCTCAGTATTCTAAATCTTTACAGTTGATCTTGTACAGGCTCAAGATCGGGATACGTTTCAACAAGGGTA
This sequence comes from uncultured Balneolaceae bacterium, assembly GCA_964648635.1. GTDB lineage: Bacteria > Bacteroidota > Rhodothermia > Balneolales > Balneolaceae > Fodinibius. The sequence continues at coordinate 1,769 of CAZYOD010000310.1, forward strand.
GATTTCGCGGCATTTAATCCGTCGGCGTCTACATTCCAGAAATTGCCATTTTCTCCAAAATCAGTATTAATGATTTTATCAACTTGTTCATTGGTGATTTTACGGTTGGGGCTATACTTCAACGCATTTACAAAAGCCCATGCTTCAGAAAGGGCATGAAATGCTTCGCCTTGATTGCCATTATTTAGATGACTAAGAGTACTATTTATATAATGAACAGCGGTAGCAGCCGAAATCAATTCCAGAGATTCGTACAGCACTGATACTTGCTCGTCAAGGGCATCTTGATTGTCGTTGACAATGGCAGTTCGCCCGGCAATAAAAGCATCCATAACAGTATCATTGAAGCCCAGTAGCTCATCCGAGCCGTTGGAATATTTGTTCCAGAAGCGGAGTTCGTCAGTGCGCGATTCCGGCCAGTTCGACTCAAAATCTACCGGAGCATCGAAATAACCGTAGGCTTCGTCAAAATGGTGTTCTTTGGTTGTGTAATTAGCTCCTTCTTCGGTTTCGCTATTTTCTACATCCGGACCGATTTTTTGATCGGTTAAGTAGGCGTTGAAAATTTGATGATAAAAAACGGCGCCCATTAATCCTTTTTCTACGAGCTGGGTGAATTCCCGACCGTTAGCGTCAACCAGAATATAGCTATCACCACGTGGTAAAAGACCTGGAACTCCATTATCTGCTTCTCCATTTTCACTGGCAAAAGCAGCGTCGGCAAAAATGTTTTCAAAAAGATTGTTATCCAGATCGGGTGCAAAAGTTTTGCTTTTAAGGTCGCGATCAGACTCAAAAGAGAAATTACCGCCTCCATTGCCGCCGGTATTTTCAAACATATCGTTAAGTACTTGTTCGGAGAGAACTTCTCCGTCGTGAGAGGTAGCAATATAAGCTTTCATTTCTTCGACCATATTCAGA
>CAZYOD010000311.1:0-2664 GCA_964648635.1 uncultured Balneolaceae bacterium
GTTTTTTCTACGCCGGCTTTTTACCTAATGCTCCCGGAACCTGGGGCAGCTTTTTTGCACTGTTTTTTATTTATTTTATCGGAGTGTACAGCCCATGGTTTGGGATGGCCTTATTCACGGCCTTTTGTTCTTATCTCACCGTATGGGTTTCCGAGGAATGCGAGCGTACATGGGGCGGCGACCCTTCTCCCCTGGTGATGGATGAATTTGCGGGGCAAGGCATGACGTTTATCGCTATCCCATTTAGTGGAATATTAACATACGATATTCTGTTACTCTTTATCGGCTTTATCTTTTTCCGCTTTTTTGATATTCAAAAGCCCTTGGGCGTTAATAAACTTCAAAAGCTGCCCGGTGGCCTGGGAATTTTGGTGGATGACCTTCTGGCGGGATTTTACGCTTTTCTCTGCCTGAAGGCACTAATTTATACCGTTGGAATTGTATAATCTGTAAATAACCTCATAATCTGCGATAACGAAATTCAAAACAGATCAGCAACTCAATAACTGTTTATGATTATTGATCAAACATTTTCAAAGGAAATAGCACTGGATTTACTTGATATTAACGCGGTTATCCTGCGTCCCAATGATCCTTTCACATGGTCTTCGGGATGGAATTCTCCCATCTATTGTGATAATCGCTTGACGATGCGCTATCCTAAGATCCGGAAGAAAATTGCCAAAAAATTTGTTGATTTTATTTCGGATAAATATACCGATGTCGATGTAATCACCGGTACTGCCACGGCCGGCATTCCTCACGCCGCATGGGTGGCTGAAAATATGGACAAGCCGATGTCATATGTCCGTGCCAAAGCCAAAGCATACGGACTCGGTAACCAAATTGAAGGCGGAATCCAGAAAGGAGAAACCACCGTCGTTATTGAAGATCTTATCTCTACAGGAGGTTCGGCAATTTCCGTGGTCGAAGCCCTGCAGTTTATCGGCGCTGAAGTTGAAGCGGTGCTCAGCATTTTCACCTACGGATTTGATAAAGCCGTTAAACGCTTTGAAAAAGCTAATGTGCCGGTGTTTACCTTGACAGACTATTCTACTCTTATTGATGTTGCCAGCGAAAATGACTATGTAAATAAATCAGATCTCGAGACATTGTCCGAATGGCGAAAAACTCCCGAAACCTGGCCGAATTAGTTTTTCAGGATTCATGATACGGAATGCAAGTTGTAGCCTATAAATTAATTTGAATCTGCTTCCGTTGCTCCGCTGCGGAAGCAGAGATTTTTGGCGTCAAAGATTTTTCCCGTTGATCGAAATGGCTAACATGATATATAAGTTCTATATATCTCCGGCCTCCAGCTTCTAACTTCCAACATTCATAATTCAACATTCATCATTCCTAATTCCCCTTAGCTCTTTCATAAAGACCTAATCAATCCTTATATTTAGCAGTCTAAATAACCAGCAATAAAAAACTTGCCCTGCAGTGGATCAACGCAACTTTTATATCGAAACATACGGCTGTCAAATGAACGTCTCGGATACCGAGATCGTCAACTCTATTTTGATGGAAGACGGTATGCAGCCCGTAAATGAGCCGGAAAATGCGGAAGTTATTTTCGTAAACACCTGCTCGATTCGCGAAAATGCCGAAGAACGCGTATGGAATCGCCTTAAAGAATTTCGATCCCTGAAAAAAGATAAAGACGGCAATCTTACCGTGGGCGTGCTGGGCTGTATGGCCGAGCGTATCCGCGACCAAATCATGGAAAAAGAAGAACTTGTGGATCTTGTCGTTGGTCCCGATGCTTACCGCGACCTGCCCAAATTATTAGCCGATGTTGATGACGGTCGCAAAGCAGTAAATGTGCTTTTATCTCTAGAAGAGACCTATGCTGACATCAAACCTGTTCGTCGTACTGATAACGGCGTAAGTGCCTTTGTAACAATTATGCGGGGCTGCGATAATATGTGCGCGTTTTGTGTAGTGCCGTTTACCCGCGGACGCGAACGCAGTCGCGATGCAGGAAGCATCATTAAAGAACTGCAGCAGCTTAGCGACCAGGGATACAAAGAAGTTACCCTGCTTGGTCAGAATGTTAATTCATACGACGATGGGGAACATTCTTTTGCTGATCTGATGTATAAAGCCAGCCAGGTGGATCCGGAGATGCGAATCAGGTTCTCATCTCCCCACCCCAAGGATTTTCCCGAAGAGTTGCTGGAAATTATAGCCGAACAACCGAACCTCTGCAACTACATTCACATTCCGGCACAATCCGGAAATAATGAAGTACTTGAACGCATGCGTCGACCATATACGCGCGAGCAGTATCTGGATCTTGTTGACAAAATGCATGATATCATTCCGGGCGTTACGTTATCAACGGACATTATCACCGGTTTTTGTGGAGAGACTGAGGAAGAGCACGAAGACACGCTCTCTCTTATGGCCAAAGTAAAATATGACCTGGCTTATATGTTTGCCTACTCAGAACGCGGTCGTACGCTGGCACAGCGTAAGTACGAAGACGATGTGCCCGAAGAGATTAAGAAACGTCGCCTGTCAGAAATTATAGAACAGCAAATGAATATACAGGAAGAACTTAACAAGAAAGAGATCGGTCGGCGGCATCTCGTTCTTGCAGAAGGAACCAGTAAGCGATCTGATGAGCAGCTATGCGGACGTACTGATACCAACAAA
>CAZYOD010000312.1:0-2661 GCA_964648635.1 uncultured Balneolaceae bacterium
TTAGGTCTATTTTGATAATGGAATCAGAAACAAAGCAACCCAAGGCTTCCAAAGTTGAAACCAAGCCAAAACTGGATTCGAAACATCGTTCTTATAAACTAGAGGCAAAAAATGTAGATGTGTTTTATGGAGATTTTCAGGCGATAAAGAATATCAGCTTGGGAATTGTCGAAAACTCTGTGACGGCTTTTATCGGTCCTTCCGGTTGCGGTAAATCTACTTTTCTACGTCTATTCAACCGGATGAACGATTATATCGACGGTTTCAATATGAATGGAGAAATCCTGCTTGATAATAAAGATATCTATGATTCTTCGGTTAAAGTGGAAGAACTCAGGAAAACAGTGGGGATGGTTTTTCAGAAGCCCAATCCCTTTCCAAAATCCATTTATGAGAATGTCGCATACGGGTTGCGAATCCAGGGAATTAAAGATGAAGATTACATCGAAAACCGTGTAATAAAATCCTTAAAACAGTCCACCCTTTACAGCGAGGTGGAAGATAACCTCAACAAGCAGGCGTTATCACTTTCAGGTGGACAGCAACAGCGGCTATGTATAGCTCGTGCACTGGCCGTGAAACCCTCTGTCATATTGATGGATGAGCCTACTTCTGCTTTGGATCCGATTTCTTCAGGAAAGATTGAGGATCTAATCCATGAACTTAAAAAGGAATATACTATCGTAGTTGTAACACATAATATGCAACAGGCGGGACGCATAAGCGACAACACTGCCTTTCTATATATGGGCAGCTTAGTTGAATACGGTGATACTCAAAAGATATTTACAAATCCTGAAAAGGATCGTACGCAAAACTACATTACCGGACGTTTTGGATAGTTTTTTCTTCCGTTAACTAACATTTTCAGCACATGTCACATTTAGACACCGAAATAAAATTACTTAAGGATAATGTTCTCGAGCTAATGTTCTTGGTAAAAAATCAGATTGAAAAGGGGCAAAAAGCCCTTAATGAATTTGATGAAGAACTGGCTCATGAGATCATGGCAAATGAGAAAAGGGTAGATAGCCTTGAACTGACCATCGATCGGGATTGCGAGAATCTCCTGGCCCTTTTTAATCCCGTAGCGGTTGATCTCCGTTTCGTGATTGCCGCTTTTAAAATAAATTCTGACCTCGAAAGAATCGGAGACCATGCCAACAGTATTGCCAAATATATTGTTGATTTCGGCCGAAAAGTTGATGAGGATACGCTTAAAAAAATGCGCCTTGATGAGATGTATAACATCTCAAATAAAATGGTGAGTAACGTTTTTAATGCCTTTATCACTGAAGATACCGAGTTGGCACGAAAAGTTTTTAAGCTGGATAAAATACTGAATGAAATTAACCGACAAGTATCAGATGCAACGGCCGAGCTTATAAAAAAAGATATTGAACAGACGAAAAATTATCTGTATCTCTTTTCTATAATCCGAAAGCTCGAAAGAGTAGGGGATCTCACAAAAAATGTTGCCGAAGAACTCATCTTTTATATAGAAGCGAAAGTACTTAAGCACAAAAAGATGAAATATCGGAACAACGAAAACGAATCAGAAGATAATTGATCTTGTGGAGATCTTCTGCCTGATGGTTTTTTAAGGGGGCAGGATCATATAAAATAAGATCAGTATTAAAAAAATATTACTATGAATCGTATAGTCCTGCTATGTATTACACTGCTGTTTTTTATAACCGGCCAATCAATGGCACAAGTTTCTGTGGGGGATAAAGGCACCTTCAGTGGAAATGTGTTTGCTGATTATTACTGGATGGCCCAGCATCATAACAATGAAATTGAAAACCAAAACGGCTTTTGGTTTCGACGGATTTATTTGTCGTATGATCATAAATTAAGCGATGCATTTTCCACCCGAATTCGTCTTGAAGCTGACTCTCCGGGGGATTTTGAAACAAATACCGTAATGATCCCCAATGTCAAAGATGCTTACTTAAAGTGGCAAAATGGTCGACATCAGATTTTGGCAGGGATATCACCGACGCCTACGTGGGGATTGGTGGAAGACTTCTGGGGATACCGATCCGTAGAAAAGTCGCCGCTGGATTTGCATGGAATGGGTAGCTCTCGAGATTTTGGCCTCTCCTTTAAAGGAGAGCTCGATAAAAGCGGGAAGGTTAATTATCACTTCTTTTTGGGTAACGGGAATGGTATCAGACCCGAACTTGACAAAGGTAAAAAGTTTATGCTTTCTCTGGCTTATAATATTACTGATCACTTAGTGGTCGAGGGCTATACCGAATGGAATGATTCTTCTAACGGCTTGGATAGTTATATAGCACAGCTATTTGCCGGCTATCGCTCTGAAAAATTCAATATTGGGGCACTTGGTGCTTATCATAACAGTGGTCCTTTTAACGGAGTAGAGGATATCAGTCTTGACCTATTCTCTCTTTTTGCCAATGCTGCTTTCAATGAAAAAATCAAAGTTTTTATGCGCACGGATTATCATCTTGAGCCCTACCCGGATGGCAGTGAAAATTCCTACATTCCGTTTGCGGAAGGGGTGGAATCTATGTTTATGGTAGGTGGATTAGATTATAAGATTGAAGATCAAGTCCATTTAATTCCCAATGTGGAAGTTATAGTATATGGAGAAAATGTTTTTGGAGTTAGCCCGGCTACCAATATAATTCCACG
>CAZYOD010000313.1:0-2660 GCA_964648635.1 uncultured Balneolaceae bacterium
TTGTTGCGGTTCAATTAATTAAATCAAAAGCAGCAGCAAAAAGTTGCATTCTGGTCCTTCAAAGAGAGATTTTCATTGGAGACTCCATTCGACATCCCTTGTTCATTATTCGATATCCTCAGCTTTCGTTGGCAGGTACAATCCTTTTTATCCCATTTCCTTCGGTTGCTACATAGATATAACCATCGGGGCCTTGGGCGATATCGCGAACCCGGCCGATTCCTTCAAAAATTATTTCATCTTCGGTGATGGTATTGCCTTCTACATTACAACGCACGAGATATCCGAACTTTAACGACCCGACCAAGATGTCCCCCTCCCATTCGGGATATTTTTCACCGGTCACAAACGTCATTCCCGATGGGGCAATGGACGGATCCCAATACCAAACCGGCTGCTCCATGCCTGCCTTGGCAGTATCGTCGGTAAAGGATGTGCCGCTATAGTTAATGCCGAAGCTAATCTCCGGCCAGCCGTAATTGTTGCCGGCCTCTATGATATTAATCTCATCGCCGCCGCGGGGACCGTGTTCATGCTCCCAAAGCTGGCCCGTTTCAGGATGCAGGTCCATGCCCTGAGGGTTGCGGATGCCGTAGGCAAAAATAGCCTCCTTGGCCCCGGACTCACCCACAAAGGGATTATCCTCGGGAATGCTCCCATCATCATTCAGCCGATAAATTTTCCCGCCATCGCGTGTTATATCCTGCGGATTAACGTCGCGGTTCCCGCGGTCGCCAATCCCGAAGAAAACATGGCCTTCGTTATCAAATACGATCCGGCTGCCGAAATGCTGTCCACGGGTAGCGTTCGGCTCGGCTTTGTAGAGCGTTTCCTGATCAACTAAAGCAGTGCGATCTTCATTAAGTCGCGCGCGCATCAGCGTAGTATTGGCTCCCTCACCGCCCTCGGGATTTGAATAGGTGATGTAAATCCAACCGTTTTCTTCGTAATCGGGATGCAGGGTTATATCCAGCAGTCCGCCCTGTCCACGGGCCCATACTTCAGGCACACCTTCGATCGGCTCGCTCAACTCACCATCATTAAATAGATACAGCTGTCCGTTGCGATTGGTAATCAACATCTCGCCACCGGGCAGCCAATCCATCCCCCAGGGAAGCGGAATGCCTGTCACCACCGTCTCGGTCGTGTCGGGCTGGATATCGGCCGGGGCTTCAAGCGGATGAGCATTCGCTGTGCCGAAATATATCCCAAAGAAAATAAGCAGCAAGTAAATCGATAATGATTTCTTCATGATGTAATAATTTGAATAATGATAATAAGTTCGAGTTTCTTCAGCTATCTATTAGTATGCAATTTTTTACTCAAGCATTCCAATTCGTCCCGCAGCTGCACCTTGAAAAGAAAAATTTACATTTATTGACATCTTTGCAATAATCCCATTTTTTAGGGGAGATGTGATTTCGATCTGCATGACATGCTATACCTTCACATCACGTTAAGAGAGCAAAAATAATATATTAAATATAAGGGGTACATATGAGTTTTGATTTCAAGAAAGCCAGCCAATCGTTTGATAATTTGCCATTCCAGGATCGCCTGAAAGCGGTCGGCAGCTTGGTCAAGAGCACGTTTTCAGTAATAGGTAAAGACGAAGATATCATCAAGCCGTGGGTACGCATGGCTCTTTATAACTTTGTGATGGTTTCGGCCTTTTTCTACGCCTGGCTGGGATGGTGGTACGATTTTCCCGCGGAAGGATGGATGCTGTTTCTGTCTATTTTGCTGTTTTTATACAAACATTTTTATCACAACCGCCAGGAAATTCGCATGAGCTGGACGGTATATGAAACTATTATTGGCAACGATCCATCCTACAAGGGAGCCAAACAAGCAGGCAAGGAGGTTAAATCACAAACCCGCAAGCTGGCCTGGATGGATATCGGTATGAGATTTGTCCAAAAAGGTAAATTCGCGGGCGGTGGAATTATGATTTTCCTGATCAACCTCTTTATATCGGGGCTGGAAGAGGTCTGGGATTTGGTTAACCATTACCTGCTGCCGTCGGTGGCTGTGGATAAACTGGATATCACCCCCGGCGTTAAAAAGATGAAAAAACTAAAAGATCAAGTGCCCGAATCGCTGGTGGGTGTTTTCGGAATCGATTTTATCGGGAGTGTAGTACGGCGGGTTACCATCCCCATGTATGTTATTCTCTTTATCGTATCAGCTGCACTGGGATATTTCGGAACGGATTATTTTCCGGCCTCGGAGATTACCCTTGGCGATGATCTCGTTCCTTTTACCTGGGTGCCTCTGATTTTCTCTTTCTATATCGGAAAGCTCTTTAGCAACCTGTTTGAACGAACCGTGACCTCTATAAAAGTGGTTTATTTTACCGTCTTTTATACCAAGATAACGCATCCCGACCGGATTGCCGACGAAATGCAGGAAGAGCTGCTGCACTACCTGAAACTGGATCAGATGGACGAGGTTGACAATCTCGAAGAGCAGCCGGGTGTTGCACCTGAACCCGCTACGACATAACAACCAGCACAATCCGAAGCATAAAAAAGCTGCAATAACCGGTTGTAATTTAGCGCATGAAGCGGGATATTTAGAATCGCTGAATATCGAACTTCAAAGTTCTTTTTTTGATATTCATCATTCTACTGGTCTTCGGGCTGGGTATATATATTTAT
>CAZYOD010000314.1:0-2651 GCA_964648635.1 uncultured Balneolaceae bacterium
AGCTGTTTGCAGATCCCATACAGGTTGATAGGGAGCATGACCTAAATCATATAATTCTACCGTATTCATAGTGGTTAAAAAATACAAAAGCTGGTTGGTAATAACTAGGTCTGGATTAACCGATAGTAAGTGCCATGTAGGGTAACTGAGCACGGTAAGATCCTAATAATTGCTACTATCTATCTCTAGAAAAAAAGTAATATTAGTAGATAACCGTGTTTCTAAAACAACCTTAAATAAAACCATCAAGACAATGGCAAAAAATAAAGAAGAAGGCACCGTAGCAAAAGAGATTGAAGACTATACTGCCGAAATACCCTCAGACGCTTATTTATGGTCGGCACTTAGCAGCATGAGCATATCTTTAATACTGAAGCTTTTACATAAAGATGACATGGCGTTATTTGTCGGCCAGTGGGCAGCACCACTTTTAATAATGGGAGTTTATAACAAAATTGTAAAAACAGAAGGATCTGACTAGCTATATTAATTTAAAAAACCCGCAGTGTTTCACAGCAGCATTACTGCTAATTGGAGACCCTGCGGGTTTAAAAATTACCTTAAATGTAAGACTACATCACGACCCCAAATGCACGCCTTCGCCGTATGCTTCGGCGGCCGCTTCCATCACAGCTTCTGACATCGTCGGGTGCGGATGCACGGCGCTTATGATTTCGTGTCCCGTTGTTTCGAGATCACGAGCTACTACCACCTCGGCAATCAATTCGGTAACGTGCGAACCGATCATGTGACAGCCCAGCCATTCGCCGTATTTTTCGTCAAAGATTACTTTCACGAACCCTTCTTCATGTCCAAGTCCCGTGGCCTTACCGCTGGCGGAAAAGGGAAATTTGCCCACTTTAACATCGTAACCCTCCTCCTTGGCCTGCTCCTCCGTATATCCCACCGAAGCAATCTGCGGCTCACAATAGGTACAGCCCGGTATATTGTTGTAATTGATGAGTTGCGGATCTTCACCGGCCAATTGCTCTACACAAATAATTCCTTCGTGTGATGCCTTATGAGCCAACCAAGGTCCGCCGGCAACATCACCGATAGCAAAAATACCGTCAACATTGGTTTGATAGGTCTCTTTATCTACTTTAATAGCTCCTTTTTCGTATTCAACGCCGATTTCATCGAGGCCGATGCCTTCTACGTTTCCGACCACTCCTACGGCGGAAAGCACCACATCAGCTTCGACGACCTCCTCATCATCGCCTGATTTAATTGTAACCTTCACTCCGTCGCCGTCTTTTTCAACTTTCTCGACAGTACTTCCCGTGCGGACATCCATGCCCTTCTTCTTATAAATTTTGCCAAGCTCTTTGCCTATATCCTTATCCTCAACGGGTACCAGCGAATCCTGCAGCTCAACCAAAATCACTTCGGTGCCGATGGTATTATAGAAATAAGCAAACTCAACGCCAATAGCTCCCGCGCCTACTACAACCATTTTTTCCGGCTGATCCTCGAGTTTCATGGCGCGTTCCGAATCGATAATCATTTCACCGTCGATAGGCAGGTTCGGCAGCTCCCGCGGACTTGCACCCGTGGCGATAATGAAGTTATCAGCTTTAACCTCTTCAATCGTTTCGTCATTATCATCAACAACCTTGATTTGATCTTTAGATTCAAAAACTCCCTTGCCTTCAAAGACCTCAATTTTGTTGGCCTTCATCAAAAACTGAACACCCTTACTCATCTTGTTAGCAACATCGCGGCTTCGGCTGATCATCCCTCCAAAATCCGCAGAATACTCTTCGACCTTTACTCCATAATCGCTTGCATGTTCAATACTTTCAAATACTTCCGCCGATCGGAGCAGTGCTTTCGTAGGAATACATCCAATGTTAAGACAAACACCGCCGAGATGACGTTTTTCAATAATTGCTGTGTTAAAACCGAGTTGTGAAGCGCGAATGGCAGCCACATATCCACCGGGGCCTGATCCAATTACGCAGACATCAAATTCTTTTGCCATGACAGTAATGATTTATTTATTGAATAAAATAGTTGCATGATTGATTTGATAGTTTGCAATACAGTCTCAAAAAAACAGGAGAATCAGCAATTAAAATCAATCATGCAGCCATTTTTAAAAGCGCTCTAAATTTAAGGATTATTGATGAGAGATATAAGGCGCAAAAGTTATAATCTGTTGATATTCAACAACTATTTACGAAAGGGCGTTGCCTTAATTCGGTCTGCAATCTTAGGGTACTGCCGCGCAAGCTCGTCAGCTTCAATCATCTCAAAATCCTCAAACTCAAAACCGGGACTTACTGTACATCCAACAAGAGAATAATCGCCCATACTATATGCCCGCTGCCAGCAGTGTTGAGGCACTAAATGCTGAAGCTCAGAATCAACAGAAAAGGTGTTACTAAGTTTCAACTGCCGGAATTGGCCGTGCTGATCAATAATCTCCAACATCAGATCATCCCCGCGATAAAAGTGCCAAAGCTCATCACTGCGAACGCGATGCCAATCCGAAAGATCGCCCTTGGTCAGCATAAAATAGATCCCGGTGCCCGCCGAACGCCGGGTTCCGTCCGGCAAACTCACGGTCTGCTCGCTACGATAGATTTCCCGAAAATATCCTCCTTCGGGATGGGGTGACAAACGTAATGCATCAATAATTTGCTTTT
>CAZYOD010000315.1:0-1284 GCA_964648635.1 uncultured Balneolaceae bacterium
ACCTGAGCTAATTCATCACAGGTTTCAACTGGGAAATCAGTGATCGGTGTCATACTACCTTCAACGCCGGCATTATTAAAAAGAAAGTCTAAACTCCCATGTTCATTTTTAATTTCCTCACACAGATTTTGGACTTCAGCTTCGTTCGAAACATCACCTTTGATAAATGTTACATGTTGAGTTGTAGCATTTAATTCTTCAGCTGCCCGTTCTCCTTTCTTTTTATCTCGACCGACGATTATCACATTTGCCGCTTGTTCAGCAAATTCTTTTGCAACAGCTTTGCCAATGCCGCTTGTACCACCTGTTATCAGAGCTGTTTTATTTTCTAACGTAGAGTCCATTTTAATCCTGATTTATTTATCTCTCTATTTATACAACCTAAATATTTTATGTATTATAAATATTCGAAGAGGTAATCGCAATTAATGGGTTGTTTGAAGCCGTATAAGGACCTTGTGCTTAAGGAGCGCAGAGTTTAGTGACTATTCTAAAGTCGGGTGTTTGACTAGCTATTAGCAAGAGCGGAACCCAACGGCGAGACTGCGTCACCTTCGAAGCGCTGGTTACACCCTGCCTCAGGTGGCTCCAGCAAGTTCCAGTAGATGCTTGGCCACCTCATCTGGTGCGGTCAGCATTGCATCGTGGCCTGTTTCTATATCTCTCACTTGCCAGCCCGCGTCCCTGGCCTTATCGGCAAAATGGCCGAAGAGTGAGGCCAACGGACCCGTAGTGCAGCTGATGAAGGCCCGGGGAATTGAACTACTCTGTTCATTTCCTTTCGGTACCGGCTGGGTATAGGTGTCCATGGGGTGATGGGTGATACGTTCCCGCGCCCATTCGGCCAGTTCAGGGTTCGTGATGCCCATCATTTCGGGTGAAGGGGGTGGTCGCAGTCCACGACTTGTAGCAGAGTCAGAGTCGATTTCAGCCTTCATTTCTTGCGGCCAAAGGTCATACTCACACTCCCCGTCCTCGGGGACGTAAGCATCCAAATAGATAAGCTGTCCCAATCGCTCGGGTACTTCGGTGGCTACCCCTGTAATCACCATGCCTGAATAACTATGACCAACCAATATTACATTCGAAAGATCCTCATAGAACAGAAGGTTTGCAACATCAGTGATATGAGTTGAAAGATCCACTCCGCATTCCAATAGGTGGGACCGGTCGCCTACTCCCGTAAGTGTCTGTGCATAGACCCGAGATCCGGAGGAACGTAATTTATACGCAACCTTCTGCCAGCACCAACCGCCGTGTCCCGTGCCATGTACAAGTACAAAA
>CAZYOD010000315.1:1294-2643 GCA_964648635.1 uncultured Balneolaceae bacterium
TCCTTGATAACGTGATTACATGCAGTGTCTCATTCTCAGGTGATAAAAGTATTTAATTGTTAAATAGGGAAGGAGGAGATTAAAAGCAAAACTGGCAAGCGGAGGAGTGGGGAAGTGAGGATAATAACCTAGCCAACCGGCGCACGAACCTATGTTAATTCATTTCCAACTGTGTGGGAAGAGTTGCTTTTCTAATACATTAACGAGTTAATGCGCACTCTATTCATGATGTAAATCTATTTGATTGTCCTCAAGACGTAGGAATCGCGCAGCATTATTGTATAAAATATCCCGTTTTTGCTCCTCAGATAAGAATGGGGCTTTTTTAATCGCTGCAATACTTTTATTGATACTTTTTGGCCAAATCATTTGATCGGATCCATACATGATACGTTTGCCAAATCCAGCCTGGATCATTCTTTTCAAGTAATGATAGAATTCTTCTTGAGGCAAAACCCAATTAATGACAGAAATATCAACATAAACTTGGGGATGGGCATATAGTAACCCAATCATTTCATCTAACATTGGCCAACCCGCATGGGCGACATATAACCGCAGATTGGGATGCTTGATCAATACATCTTCCAATAGGAGTGGATTGGAATTGCTCATTCGGTATTTACTCAAGCCCATGTAAGCTGCACCGGGAGGACCCAATCCCATGTGAATACCTACGGGGATATCAAGTACTTCTGCAAGTGAAAAGTACGGTTCCAGTGTTGAGTCATTTGGAGCAAATCCTGCGTATTGAGGACCTGATTCGGAAAGTATTTCACAATCACCAGCTTCAATTAATTCGCGAATTGCAGAAATATTCTCCATCCCTGAAAATCCGCAGCCTTTTACAATTCGATTTGGAGCCAGAGATTCGTATTCTTTTAGTATCGGACCGCTTGTCACAGCCAATACGATGTTGTTTTCTTTGAGCGTCTCTATGGTGTTTATTTTTATCTGCTCTGTCGTTTCAGGTGCTTTTATTCCGGTTAAGGGTTCTACCTGCGGCATGTCGCCAAGTGGATGGGCATGTAAATGCATATCAATTATAGGTGCTTGACTACTGGTAGATTGGCCGACAACTGAAAAAGGAATAAAAAAGCAAAATAGAATAAAAAAGCTACAATGTTTGTTCATACTCTATTAATGAGTTCTGTTTTAGATTTGAAAGAGACTAAAAATATAAGTTTTACGCAAGTGATCTAATTGAGCCATGTAACAACTTTGCGCATAACCGGCACCTTAACCAAACGCTGTTAGAGAAATCTGTTCTTTAGGCGAAGGTATATAACGAAGTACGATATTTATGAAAACATCCGTACAAATGTAATTTGACCATCCTTTACAGTATA
>CAZYOD010000316.1:0-2619 GCA_964648635.1 uncultured Balneolaceae bacterium
AAGTCTAAAAATACACCCGATAAAGCAGCGAAATGTTTCGGCCGGGTTCGGGATAAATCTCTTTAATGCGGGATAGGTGATCCCGATAGGTTGTATTCAAGATGTTATTGGCATTGAAAGAGAGGGTATGCAGGAGATCCCACTTTTCAAAACGATATTGACTGAAGAGATTAAGTACGGCATAACGGTCTGTAGATGTTTCAAATTCGCCGATTCGATTTTGCTGAGCAGCCATTTTTGTTTTGATTCCAAGCTTCAACGCATTCTTGGTATAAGATAATTCTGCATCTCCTTTTAATGGGGGAATCATGGGCAGGGGCTTCCAGCTGTCACCCGTGCCGGACTGCTCGCTATCAAAAAGCTTGCGTTTGCCGTGGGTATAGCTCACTGTTGCCGACAGCGCCCAGTTGTTGAATACTCTGATCTGCGAGCTGAATTCAACGCCTGACAGTACGGCTTCGGTGCCGGTAAATTGATAGATGGGATATCCACCTAAAAATTCGGGACGATTTTCACCGGTATTAGTAGCATAATTGTAATTAGAAAACCCGTTATGGAAGAACGTTAGTTCTGCACTGGCATTGGATTTGCGATACCGGAAATAAATCTCCTTACCCAGCCCGCGTTCGGGATCGAGATCAGGATTACCTACTTCAAATGAGTAAGAAGCCAGATGAGGTCCCTGCGAATAAAGCTCTTCCTGCGATGGAGCCCGGAAAGAGTGGATGACACTGGCGCCGGTGAAAAAACCCTTTCCAAAATCATATACGGCATTGGCTGAACTGGACAGGGCGGTAAAAGATCGACGGCGAATTTCACGGCCCTGAATAGATTGATTTTCGACTTGAGGATCGGTTATCGTATGATCAAGTCGACCGCCAATTTCTAAGTGCAACGGACCAATATCCTTTTCTTCAATAAGAAATGCTGACAGGCTGTAGGAATCAGAATCAGGAGTTTCTGTGCCGTTAACAGCATAGTTTTTTCGTTCTGCCCAGAGCCCTGCTTTTCCTTCATCGAACAGAGAGAATTCTCCATGAGTAGTTTTGAGTGATGCGTTGCTGGTTAATACGCCAAACTCTGTTCCTATATTGCCGCTCGATTCAATTTCTTTGTGATAGTAACTTTTGTGTGATAAATCGATCTGCAGCCGGTCGAAGAAATGGTCATCCAGAAAAACCTCTGAGGTTCCTTCAACCTGCAGCTTTTCCATCTCTATATTTACACCGTTTGGATGACCACCCAGCGAATCAGGAGGAATACCGTAATTATTGAGATACAGGCTCGTCGCCAGCCCCGCATGTCCCCAGGGGCGAATATAGCCGATGCCGACAGCATCATTTGTCGAAAGAATGCCTGAATTTTCCAGCTTTCCTTGTGGGGTACGGGTATCGAGGGCGGATCGCAAGTTGCCGTCCATTTTTAGAGCAAAATTGTTACCGATCGGAAGTCCGATTTCCAATCCGGCAGCCGTACCTGTGTTTACCGATTCGCCCTGAAGACTGGCTGTGCCGTGAGCGTGGTCGGGCTGACTGGACGGCACCTGATTACGAACGACATTAATAACTCCGCCGATAGCATTTGATCCATATTCAAGAGCGGAAGGGCCGCGGGCAATTTCAATCTCTTCTGCCGACATAGGATCCACGGAAACCGCATGATCTGAGGATTGGGAAGATACATCACCCGTACGTTCTCCATCTTGTAAAACCATCAGGCGTTCGCCACCCAACCCGCGCATAACCGGTCGTCCGGGAGCGGTCCCCATCGAACGGGTGCTGAGCCCCGGTACATCGTCCAGTGTATTGGCCAGCGTAGTACTCAGGCTTTGACGCAGTGTTTCTCCAGAAATATTTCGGGCGGCATTTTCAAGATGATTGCTTCTCCCTCTGTCGCGCTGTCCAACTACTTCAACACCTTCATTATCTAAAATGGTAGGTGTCATGGCTAAAGTGGTTTTTAGGGTATCACCGGGAGCTACTTCAATGGTTCGGGATTGGGTTTTATAGCCAATGCGCTGCATTTTTATAGAATAAGTACCCTCGGGGATATCTTTAAAAGTAAATGTGCCATCGCTGTGAGTACTTTGACTTCTATTGATTTCTTCTAAAAACAAATAAGCGTAACTAATGGGATCACCGGTTTCTGCATCAATGACGATGCCCTCTATGGTAGTGCTTTGGGAATATGATGCATTTGATAATGGTGGCAGAACCAGTAAAAATCCTAAAAACGATAATAGACAGGATAATTTATTAAACGGTGTCATAAGATCCTTTAAAATCGAATAAATGAGAAAAGGAAAATGAAAAGCCGAAGACTATATTTAACTTCGGCCTTGTATAACTATCTAGAGTTAGTGACTGTGTTATTCGACGCGAATTTCGATGGGATCAGTACTAAAATCTGGGTGATCGCCATGAAGGAGTTGAAATTCCACCGTCGTTTCTCCTGCTAATGTTCCTACAACATGAAAACTCCATCGTCCGTCTTCCTCATGTTGTTCGATGCTTGCGTGATCGGTATTGGTAACTTCCCAGGCTAAAGAATATTCATCACCGAGATCTTCACCATGGATTTCATCGCCACCTTCGTCAAAGAATTTAGCCGTTATCAATG
>CAZYOD010000317.1:0-2595 GCA_964648635.1 uncultured Balneolaceae bacterium
ATGATCGTAGAACGTATTGTAGAGACGTTTGCACGCACCCTAGATCGCAGTATCGACGAAATTGTATTTATTTTAGGTCCCGATTTTGGACAGGAGATTAAAGACGCCTTGAAGGCAATGAGCGATCGTCAAAATGCAGAAGCAACATTTCGCGTGCAGGAGACCGCCGAAGGAACGGCCCATGCAGTGTATTGTGCCGAAGAGGATTTGAGTGGAGAATGCATTATTGTTTTTGCGGATACCATTTTTGATATGGAAGGTTCGGTGTCAATAGAGGATGCTGACAGTGTTATTTGGCTGAAGGAAGTTGAGGATCCCTCCCGATTTGGTGTGGCAGTTGAGAGTGACGGTAAAATAACGGATTTCGTGGAGAAGCCCGATGAACCGATTTCTAACCTGGCGATTATTGGGGTGTACTACTTCAAAGAAGCCGAACAGTTAAAGAAAGAGATCGAGTACTTATTGGATAACGATATCCGCGGCAAAGGTAATGAGTTTCAGCTTACGGATGCACTGGATCGCATGCTGAAAAATGATAAGGTATTCCGAAAGGCTACTGTGGATCAGTGGCTTGATTGCGGAACGCTTCCGGCTTGGCTGGAAACTTCCGGAATAATCACAGAAAAGGAATACGTAGAAATTGATGAAGATCGCTTTCCTAACACAAAGATCATTCCTCCGGTGTACATCGGGGGTGATGTAGAGCTCGAAAACTGTGTTATTGGTCCGCATGCCAGCATTGCCGCCGGATCAACACTCAAGAAGTGTACCGTTAAAAATAGCCTGATTCAGGAGCACGCTTCTCTTGAAGATTGCAATATCGAAGGATCAACAATCGGACGCTATACTGAGTTGAAAGACGTGGAACAGGAAATTCACCTGGGCGATCATTCGAAGATTGGAGTTAAGGTGCAGTAGATAGCGATTAGTAGAGAGGCGAAAGTACTTTCGCCCTTCCACTTCCGACTTTCTACTTATTTTCAAATAAAATCCTCTAAAGGTCGATTCTGGTCGGCATCCTTAAGGGTATCATGCACTTCTTCGTGGTGGCCTTCCGGCTCCAGATGTATGGTAACAATCACATCCCCCTGCAAAGCATTAATGAGCCTTTTCTCCAGTAGCGTGGCGTCATCATGTGCTTTTTCAAGATTAATTTCCTTTTTGAAAACGGAATGGATTTCAATCCAGGTGGTATTGCCGGTTGTACGATGACGAAGATTGTGAACATCCAGCATAGCTCCCGGCAGCTCTTTTGCCAACTCCTCACGAATAGTTTTATCCACAGCGGGATCGCGGGAATCCATCAGCCCATCCACCGAGTATTTAAGCAGTTTAAATCCCTCATACATAATGTAGAAGGCCAGCGAAATGGCCACCATCGAATCCAGAATAAGAAAATCCGTAAATTTGATGATTAGCAAGGTAGCAACGGCTCCGGCGCTGGTCCATACATCGGTAAGCGTATGTTTGGCATTACTTATGACGATCATATTTTCTTCGCGGCGTCCCACTTTAAGCAGATAACTGCCCAACCCAAGGTTGATAATTCCCGCACCGCCAATCAGGTAAACACCCGCCATAAGTTCGCGCAGATTGTAACCATACAGATAATTTTCTACCGATTGGTAAATAATGGTGATGCCCGCGATAGTGATAACAGCTCCTTCAATTCCCACTGATAAAAACTCTACCCGCTCGTGGCCGTAGAGGTGCTTATCGTCGGCGGGCTTCGTGCTCAACAATAATCCGTAATACACAAAAACAACGGCAAGGACATGAATAACCGACTCAGCGGCATCGGAAAGGGCAGTATTTGACCCCGTAATGCTAAAGCCGCTAACTTTGAGTGAAAGTGAAATAATGGAAACAAGCAGGCTAATCCGTAAGGCTGTTTTAGCGGGCGATGCTTTCACTGCAAGTGATTTTGGTTTGCAATCAGACTAAAAGAAACCCCAAAGAATACCTGAAAGCAAGCGTTTTTGTTCTTATTTTTACGCTCATTTTAAAGCAATATTTGTAAGCGCAAATTTTGCGATGTGTATTAAGAGTTTAAAAAGGTAAGGATACTGTGGAAGATATTCCTCCAAAGCATAAAGAAGTATTTGATCTAATTTCTCAAGCCGGCAGCGAGGTTGACCAAGAGGTGTATGTCGTAGGCGGATACGTTCGCGATTTTTACCTGAATCGTGGCCAAGATTCCGATGAGCAAGATATCGATTTTGTAACCGTGGGATCGGGCATAGAGCTGGCAAAGAAAGTAGCTGAAAAATTGGGCTCCGACAACCTTTCTGTGTTTAATCAGTTTGGCACCGCGCACATCAAATACGAAAATATCGATCTGGAATTTGTAGGCGCCCGGAAGGAGAGCTATCGTCGCGACTCCCGCAAACCGGTAGTTGAGGACGGCACGCTTAAGGATGACCAGTTGCGACGCGACTTTACTATTAATGCGCTTTCATGGTCGCTAAACAAAGAAAATTATGGTCAGCTTCTTGATCCTTTTAACGGCATTCAGGATCTAAAAAAACAGCTGATTCGCACGCCGGTAGATCCGCTAAAAACCTTTGAGGATGATCCCCTGCGGATGATGCGCGC
>CAZYOD010000318.1:0-2590 GCA_964648635.1 uncultured Balneolaceae bacterium
AATCTGAAATTTGTTTGTGTCGTGGTATTCCTTCTTTAAATATCATTTTACTAACGGTTAATTACCATACTGTCCTTATCTAAGGTAACAGGTTGTGCATGTTATTACAAGTTTGTTTTCTACTAGTTATGGACTAGTTAGCTTTAAGAGCTCATAGTCCTCGTTTATAGACCCCATAGAAAAGTAATAACTTATTTGTATTTACTTGTATTGACAAGATGGGCTGAAAGGTTTACCTTTCTGTCACAATAAATCAGTTCGGTGGACTCAAGCCGAGTGAAAGCTAAAAGTTAATTCTTATCATGATTGATCTTTTATATGAGCCGTGGCCATGGTATGTGGCCGGACCGATTATCGGTTTGACGGTGCCTATACTATTATTAATAGGCGGTAAAATGTTCGGTGTATCTGCCAACCTTCGCCACACTTGTGCAGCCTGTAACTTCGGCAACGTTGAGTTTTTCAACTATGACTGGAAATCAGCCGGTAAATGGAATTTCACCTTTTTGGTAGGGTCTGTAGTCGGTGGTTTTTTAGCAGGATACGTATTTGCCAACCCCGAGCCGATTAACCTGGCGTCTTCAACTGTTGCCGATTTGCAAGCGCTAGGTATTCAGGATTTTGATGGTTTGGTTCCTAATGATCTATTTACGTGGGAGGCGCTTGGATCTGCTACCGGTCTTACGGTATTAGCGCTGGGCGGCTTTTTAGTCGGCTTTGGCGCACGCTATGCCGGTGGATGTACTTCCGGGCATGCGATTTCCGGTCTTTCGGATTTACAGCTGGCTTCACTTTTGGCGGTTGTCGGCTTCTTTATCGGCGGACTCCTTATGACCTACTTTATCTATCCACTGATTTTATAACCAGAAATAATTAGTACAATGAAAGTTACAGAGTATTTAAAATATTTAGCAATAGGCATTGGGTTTGGCTTTGTATTAGTCAAATCTGAGGTAGTATCCTGGTTTCGAATACAGGAGATGTTTCGCTTTGATTCGATTCACATGTACGGGATCATTGGATTAGCTGTAATAGTAGGAATAATATCCGTACAGCTTATTAAACGAAATAATATGAAAGATGCGAATGGAAATCCGATTTCTATTCCGCCCAAGGATTCATCACAGGTAACTCGTTATCTGGTAGGCGGCAGTATTTTCGGGTTAGGGTGGGCATTACTTGGTGCATGTCCCGGACCAATGTTTGCACTGCTTGGTAGCGGTCTTACAGTGATGGTCGTTCCCATAGCGGCTGCAATTCTCGGAACCTATGTATATGGAGTGTTGCGGCCGAAATTGCCTCACTAACAAAAAGAAAATTTAATAACCAAACGGAGAACTATCATGTATTTCAAACAATTTTTTGACGAGAAGTTAGCACAGTATGCTTATCTCGTTGGATGTCAACAAAACAGCACAGCCATTGTAATTGATCCCATGCGGGATATCGACCAGTATATTGAAGCGGCTGCCAAAGAAAACCTAACTATTGTCGGAGCCGCCGATACTCATATTCACGCTGACTATATTTCTGGGCTGCGTGAATTTGCCGAACGCGGAGTCAAGGTATATGCCTCTGATGAAGGCGACGAAGACTGGAAGTATGAATGGCTGAAGAACAGTAGTTACGATTACGAGCTGCTCAAAGACGAAGACACTTTCGGTATAGGCAATATAACGTTCAAAGCCTGGCACACACCGGGACATACACCTGAGCACCTTAGTTATTTTATTACAGACGGTGCCGCGGCTGATGAGCCAATGGGTATTGCTACCGGTGATTTTATCTTTGTCGGCGATGTGGGTCGTCCAGATCTGCTTGAGTCTGCGGCCGGACAAAAAGATGTTATGAAACCGTCGGCACGAACGCTTTATAAGTCGGTAGAAGATTTCAAAGACGTACCGGAATATATGCAGATATGGCCGGGTCACGGTGCGGGTAGTGCCTGCGGTAAAGCACTGGGAGCTATCCCCGAAAGTACGGTCGGCTATGAGTTGCGTTACAATAATTCGTTGAAGTCGGCAACTTCTGAGGATGATTTTGTAGACTTTATTCTTGAAGGACAGCCCGAACCGCCTTTGTATTTTGCTCGTATGAAACGAGATAACAAAATGGGTCCCAAGCTACTTAAGGGAATTCCACAGCCTAACAGGCTTACCTTGGGCCAGATAAAGAGAATTGTTGCCGAAAATAACGGCACGATAATCGATACACGTTCTCGCGAAGCCTTTGCAAGCAGACATTTACCGCACTCTCTGCTGGCAACACTAAACAAGTCTTTTAATACCGTTGCAGGCTCGTACGTAACCGAAGAGGAAACCATTTATCTCGTGGTAGAAGAACACCAGGTTCGCGAAGCAGTTATTGATCTGATTCGTATCGGCCTTGATAATATTGCCGGGTTCGTTACTCCCGCTGATCTCCAGATGTACGCTGACCAGGGTGGAGAGCTAGGTAAAGTCAAGGTAGGTACGTTTGAAACAGTCAATGAAAAGAAAGACGATCAGCAATATGAGGTGCTGGATGTGCGTAAAGCCTCTGAATATGATGAAGGTCATGTGGAGGGAGCTTTGAACTTTGCACATACGCG
>CAZYOD010000319.1:0-2589 GCA_964648635.1 uncultured Balneolaceae bacterium
AATAGGCACAGTGAGGATGGTCGGTAAAATGGTGTCGTTTGTCATGCTCTAAAATCAACCAGCCGCCTTCGGCCAGCCAGCCGTCATTGACGATCATAGAAATCATTTCTTCCATAAGGGTACCGGTAATATAAAATTTTGAATAGGTGGAGTTCTCCATAACAAATCAGTGAGGATTATTATGTTTAACGGCTATCTGCAGGGAGCCTTGGCAGGCTTTTTATTGGTCGGGATGTTGACGGGGTGCGGTTCGCAACAGTTGGTGACGAGTCAGCAGCAGATGCGAAGCTCTTTTCAGGTGGGTAATTTTGATAAAGCTGAATTCATCGTTGATTCCTTAAAAAATAATGAGATCTACAAAGATAAAGATCGCGTGTTATATGCCTTGGAAAAGGGCACTATAACATATTTCCAGGGAGATTATGAAGAAAGCGTTGCATCATTTTCTAATGCAGAAGAGTATATCGATCAGTTCTTTACTAAAAGTGCATCTACAGGTGTAAAGGCTTTTCTAACCAATGATAACCAGCTTAATTATAACGGAGAAGTTTATGAAGACGTATATCTGAATGGGTTTAAAAGCTTGAGTTATCTGGGGATGGGGCAATTTGAAAGTGCTCTGGTTGAGGCGCGGAGAATCGCCCAAAAATTGGAAGAGGCTGAGGCCAAGTTCGGCGGATATGCTGAGTTAATGAGTGAGGCGGATACCACAAAAGCCAAAGAAGTTAGCTGGGAGGCCGGCACGTCCAGCATTCATGACAGTCCGTTAAGCCATTATTTAGCAGGCGCTTTGTATGCGAAAGCAGGGGATGAAGATGACGCCCGAATTGAGCTTGATAAATTAAAAGTGGCTATAAATAATCATCAGGCACTGCCGGATTCCAGGCTCGAGTTTGTGCCGGATTTTGAAAAAATCCAGGATCCGAGTTCATACAATGTGATGCTTACGGCATTTTCGGGAAGTGCTCCTGATAAGATTTCCAATAATATTAATACTGATATTAATCGTGACGGTCGCGGTCTTAAAATCGCCATCCCAAAGCTGGTCATGCAGCCATCTACCGTAGGATATGTAGAAGTTGTGATTAATGACACCTTAACCACACGCCTCCCAATTCTTGAGGAAATGGATAAGGTAGCGCGCGAAACATTCGAGATAAAAAGACCGATTATTATTGCCAGAGCTACGCTCCGCGGCATTATGAAATCTGTAGCGCAAGAAGCGGGAGCTGATGCCGTCGGAGATCGCTATGGGGCAGTTGCCGAGGGATTTGCTAATTTCGTGGGCGGAAAAGTCAGGGAGTCCTCCGAACAGGCCGATCTCCGCGGATGGCAAACAATGCCCGGAAAAGTCTATGCTAATGTGGTGAAATTGCCGCCGGGAAGTCACAGGGTAGCCTTTAATTATTATTCACCACTGAGAGAGTTAATATTTTCGGATGAGAAAATTATTGATATGTCCGAAAATGAACGACTTGAACCGGTGGGATCTATATACTCTAACTAATACGGAAACGGTTATTTTTTAAAGATTATGAAAATAAGAGCTCGGATTCGAAGATCACTTTCCACCCTCTTTATGATTCCTTTACTGTTGATGGTTGCTCCTGTTGACGGAGAAGCACAACGCTCCGGCCTTCCCGTTTGGGTTGATAATCCATCCGAGCAATTCAGCAAAAACCGTTTTTTAATGGCCGTAGGATCGTCTGCATCCCGAGAAGCGGCAATGAACCAGGCGCAGGCTAATTTGGCTAAAATATTTGTCTCTCGAGTAGATGTTGATGAGTCTTATGTTCAAGAGTTTAATGAGACAATGGATACGGAAGGAGAAATGTCGACGACAGAAAATACTCAGCTGATTACTCAGTCGCAGGTCGGATCAAATCAAGAGATGAAAAACGTGCAGATTAAAGAAGTATATCAAAGTGAGAGTGGTACATTTTATGCTCTTGCCGCGATGGATCGTATGGAAACGGCGCAGTTATATACCGATGAGATCAATAGAAATAACGAAAACATAGGTTCGCTGCGTCGCAAAGCTGAGCAAACTAAGAGTAAACTTGACCGGTTGATTTATATGAAACAGGCATTAAACGCTGCCAAGGTTAATGATATGCTTATAAATCAGCGAGCAATTTTGAGCGGACAAACAAGCCAGGGGGATGGTCCCCTTCTGTCAGATATAACTCAGGAATATCGACAGGCAAAAAAAGAGTGCACTGTAAGCTTGATTGGAGAAGAAATTCCGCAAGAAGTACAATCGGCCCTTAGCCGGCAGCTGCAAAACGAAGGTTTTACGGTGGTTGGTAATGGGGAAAAGTCTGTTGTGGAAGTAAATATTAACCTGATGCTTGAACCGGTTGATCTAAATCGTCCGAATCATGCATTTATTCAGTGGGCTCTCCAAGTAGAAGCTCAAAATAAAGAGAGTGGCCAATGGTTCAGCACCTATATGGTTGAAGGTCGCGAGGGAAGTATGAATGAACAATATGCTCGTCGCCGTGCGATACAAGCTGTTCGAACTAAAATTACTTCAGAATTTTCTGAATTTATCAACGCTGAATTGCTTTCTGTACGCTAAAAATTTAA
>CAZYOD010000320.1:0-2587 GCA_964648635.1 uncultured Balneolaceae bacterium
GGACGTCGCGCACCCGCCGGGAGTTGATGGTCATCGGCACGTCGAAGTAGACGGTCCCCTCGGGCGAGTGCGGGGCCGTGAACACCTCGCCGGAGGGGAGGTTGTGCGAGTCGTAGTCCACGCTCGCGGCGGAGTTGACGGCCACGCGGTTCTCGATGGACATCGTGAGGTCGGTGTCCGCCTTGACGAGTCGGACCTCGCTCCCCGCGTCCAGAATCGCCTTCATGTTCGCCATCTCGTCGGCCAGCGCCTCCCAGTCGCGGAGGACGGCGTCGTAGACGAAGTCGCAGTAGGCCTCGTAGGACATGCTCGCCTGCTGGGCCGCGGCGCGGGTGGGGTGGAGCGTGCCGACCCACTTCGTGTCGAGACGGGCCTCCCGGATGGCCTCCTTGGCCTTCCCGGCGGCCTGCAGGCTCTCGCCGGGGACGTCCGCCATCGCGGTCGTGTTGCGCGTCCCGGAGAGCGAGAGGACGCTGTCCGCGTTCTCGTAGAGCGCGAGTTCGTACTCGGGGTCGGCCTCGAACTCGCCGTCGTGGGCGTTCAGGTAGGCCCGGGAGATCTCGCTCGAACTGTACGTCGTGACGAGGTTCGCGCCGCGTTCACCCAGTTTCTCGGCGACGGCGACCGCGAGGTCGTGGGCGCCCTCGTCCACCGAGAGGACGACGTCGTCGCCAGTCTCGATGCGTGCGCTCCAGTCGACGAGTACCTCGGCGTGCTCGTGTACGCGCTGGTCCATGGGGGTCGTTGGCCGGTGGGTAGGGAAGTTCTGTCGGGTCCACTCGTCGTGTGTGATCGGCTGTTGCTGAATCGAGCGGTGGAGGCGGATTCGTGAAGCGAGCGGAGAGGTGGTGTCCGGGGAGCGAGCGGAGCGACTCGACGACGCAGACACCACCAGAACACACCACACACCATCACACCCGACACGAACGCCGGTCCACTACCCCAGCCGAATCGGGTCCTCACTCGGTCGGAACCCCACCTCAACGCGGTCCCCCAGCACGAACCGGTGGCCCGGACAGACCACCTTCACGCCGGGGTCGTCGCGGGCGACGAACAGCGAGAGGCCGGTCACGCGCTCGCCGTTCGCCAGCACGTCGAACTCGTCCCACGTGACGGTCCGGTCGGTCGCCGTCCCGAGGTCGTGTCCGAGCAGCGTGACCGACCCGTCGGGGCCGCCGTGGAGACCGCCGCCGGTGTAGTGGGCGACGCCACCGTCGAGGGCCCCACCGCCGTCTGCCGCGATACCGGTCCACCCGTCGCCCTGCTCGGGCGTGTCGAGGAGGACGTACGTCTCACCCATGTCGCGCACCCGGCCGACCCCGTCCCACGTCACGGGGTCGGGTCGCACCTCGGGTGGCAGTTCCAGTCGAACCGACCCCCCAGCCCGCAGGAGGTGCTGGTCCGGCCGCCGGAAGCCGAGGTGGAGGTGGTTGTCGACCCACGGGGCGAAGAAGCCCGAGCGGACCATCCGGCCCAGCGAGTCGCCACGCTCGACCCGGTCACCCACCTCCACGGTCGGGTCGACGTGGAGGACGCGGGCGACGTACGCCCCGCAGTCGAGCAGAATCACGTGGTCCTCGGTCTCGGCGTAGGACTTGGTGGGCACGCGGCGGCTCTGGATCTCCAGCACCTCGCCGGCGACGGGAGAGGGGGCGTCCTCGTCGCCCGCCGGGCGGTCCGGGTCCCGGTAGAGGTCGACCGCACACCCGCCGTCGTGGGCGGGATAGGGGGAGTTGTAGAGCGAGTAGCGGACGAACGGGTCGAAGACGGCCGGGTCGAGCGTGACCCGGTCCTCGGCTGTCATCGTCCGGGCTTCGGGTCGCGGGACTAAAGCCGCGTCGGGACCGACCGGGGGTATGCGCGTGATTCGGGGCCGTGCGAGCGACATCGGGGAGGACCGCGCGGTCACCCGGGCGCTCGCCGACGACGTCCGGGAGACGGGCGAAGGGGTCGTCCGGGCGTGGACCCCCCACCGACAGGTGGCGTTCGGCCGCCGCGACGCCCGGGCCGAGGGGTACGAGCGGGCGAGGCGGGCGGCCGAGGAGCGCGGGTTCCCGCCCTACGAGCGCTCCGTGGGCGGGCGAGCAGTGGCCTACACCGGACACACGCTGGCGTTCGTCCGCGTCGAACCCATCGCCGACCTCCGGCGGGGGACCGACGAGCGCTACGACCGGATGGTTCGGGAACTGACGGGCGTGTTCGCCGACCTCGGTGTCGAGACGTACGAGGGTGAACCGGCCGACTCGTTCTGTCCGGGGGCGCACTCCCTGTCGGTCGAGGGCGTCGGGAAGGTCGTCGGCGTGGCTCAGCGGGTGGCGAAGGGGGCCGCGCAGGTGGCCGGTATCCTCGTCGTCCGTGACCACGCCGAGATAGCCGACGTGCTTGAGCCCGTCTACGAGGCGCTCGCCGTACCGTTCGACCCGACGACGGTCGGGAGCGTGGCCGCGGCAGGTGGCCCCTCGGACCCGGAGCGGGTCGCTCGAGCGGTGGAGTCGGCACTCGTCGGCGAGCGCGAGGCGTGCGTCGAGGAGTTGCGCTGAGTCCAATCCGAGAGTCATAAACGGCCCCCCGGCGTCGGACTGCCAAT
>CAZYOD010000321.1:0-2563 GCA_964648635.1 uncultured Balneolaceae bacterium
GTTAATTTTATTGTTTTGGGGACCGGCGATCGAAATCTGCATGAAAAGTTTGAAGCGATGAATAATCGTTTTGATAACTTTGGAACCTCACTGACTTATAACGAATCGCTGGCGCACCAGGTATATGCAGGCAGCGACTTCATGATTATGCCTTCGCGCGTGGAACCCTGCGGATTGAATCAGATGTATAGTATGCGCTATGGAACCGTACCCATAGTTCGAAATATCGGGGGCTTAAAAGATACAGTGGTAGATATAGCAAAGGCTGACGGCTACGGGATTGTTTTTAACGACTTTACATTAACTGCCGCCGGGGAAGCAATTCAGCGTGCGATCAATTTATTTAAGCACAGCCGCAAGTTGTCAGATGTTCGTAAGCGCATTATGAGCCTCGACTTTTCTTGGAATACCTCAGCCAAAGAGTATATTAAAATGTATAATGATCTGCTCGAATAACCGATAATCTGAAAATCAATTTTATGCGAAGTAAGACAATTGCCGTTATTTTGGGTGGAGGGCAGGGGACTCGACTGTTCCCGTTAACGAAGCTGCGATCAAAGCCGGCAGTGCCCATTGCGGGTAAATATCGGCTGGTGGATATCCCCATTTCCAATTGCCTGAATTCCGACATCCGTCGAATCTATGTGCTTACCCAGTTTAATTCAGCATCTCTGAACCGGCATATCAAAAATACCTACAACTTTGATGTCTTTAGCAGTGGCTTTGTAGATATTTTGGCTGCCGAACAGACGCCCCGCAGCAAAAATTGGTATCAAGGCACGGCCGATGCGGTTCGACAGTCGATTCATCACATGGAAAACCATTCTCATGAGCATGTATTTATTCTTTCCGGTGACCAGTTGTACCAGATGGATTATCGGGAGCTGATGAAGAAACATGAAAGCAAAGACGCCGACTTGACAGTTGCCACAATTCCGGTCGTTGCTGAAGAGGCTCCCAATTTTGGTATCATGAAAACCAACAGTGAAGGCGTAATCAAAAGTTTTGTGGAAAAACCGGATGCCGATGAGCTGGATCGGTGGAAGTCTGATACGCCGGAGAAATTCAGTAAAGAAGGACGTATTTATCTCGCTTCGATGGGGATTTATATCTTTAAAAAAGAGGTTCTGACACAACTTCTCGACGAGTATGAAGACGCCACAGATTTTGGGAATGAGATTATTCCTCAAGCCATTAAACAAGATTGCAAAGTACAGAGCTTTGAGTTTGATGGTTATTGGACGGATATCGGTACGATAAAATCATTCTTCGAGGCCAATCTGGCACTGACCGACGATCTGCCTAAATTTAACCTGTATGACAACGAAGCATCTATCTACACTCATGCTCGATTGCTGCCGGCCTCTAAACTTTCGGGCACTACCTTTGATCACTCAGTGCTTGCCGAGGGATGCCTGATTGAAGCGAGTCGTATTGAACGGTCGGTAATTGGAATCCGGTCGCGTATCGGCAAAGGAACTACGATTGAACATTCGATTATTATGGGCAACGACTTCTTTCAGTCGCAGGAGGATATCAAAAACAGCAGCGATAAAAATCCACCAATGGGTATCGGGCAGCGTTGTTTTATCAGTAATGCCATTATTGACAAAGATTGTAAGATTGGCAATGATGTCCGGATAACCGGCGGGGACCATTTAGAAGACGGGGAATATGGGAACTACCACGTAGTTGATGGGATTGTCATTATTCCTAAAGGAGAAGTTATCGAAGACGGAACGAAGATATAGTACTAAGTCTCGAGTAGTGAGTAACCAATCAACTGTCGGAGCAATTTAGTTCTAGCCCCTCTACTCTTTTACATCGAATGATACATGCTAAGAAATAATCTCTGCATTCTGGATCTCTTTTAGTTTGTTCATTGCCCGCTCGTGGAGATTATCAAAAAGCTCTTTGCCGATATCGCCCACGGTATATTTGAGGTGCAGCCAGACAACATACGTACCCATCACATCCTCATAGCAGTAGTGTTCTATTTCTGCCATCTTATCTTCGCGAAACATTTGAAGCACCTCATTTCCTTCGCCCGTTTGCTTGAATGGGATGCCAATTAGATGACCCAAATGTTTGAGCTTTGGCCACGAGCTAGCCCCGTAGTTGCTGAACTCATCCAGCAGGTCTACATTATCATTGCTGTAGCGGTATTTGATATCGTAATGGTTTAGGCGCTTCGGCATTTGAAGCCCGTGTTTTAGCGCGCGGTACGTTAGCAGGGGAAGGTCAAAACCGCGACCGTTGTGATGGATCAGTCCAAAATCTTTGTACGTGCTGAGCGTATCAAAAAGTTCTTCAAGTCCCGCTTTTTCGTTTGTACCATGCCAGCCGATCTTCTTTTTGGGTGCGCCGTTATTTTCGACCCATAAGCCCACCCACGAAATCATCTTGTGATACATTGGAGGCAAGAATCCGGACGAATTTCGGGCTAGTTCTTCACTAGCCTGGATCAGCAAATCATCTTCATTTTCTTGGGGATTTTGGATAATCTTGCGGACAAAATCAAAATCCGGGATCGTCTCGACATCAAAAACAAAAAACATAATTA
>CAZYOD010000322.1:0-2558 GCA_964648635.1 uncultured Balneolaceae bacterium
GGCTCGACTGCGAGCCCGGCTCGCGACAGTACGAATCGTTCGTCGTGTGCCAAGCCTGGATTCTCGCCGGCGGCTCGATCACGCGAGATTCGTGGCACCCGATCTGGAGTACGGCGGGCGACCGCCCGGTCGACGTGCTCGTCGACGCGCTCGAGGCCGTCGGGGCGGGGGCGAAGCGCCGACTCAAACACGGTCGCGAGGGCGAAAGCGAGGACATCCATGTGGCCACCCACGCCAGCCTCCTCGGGCGATACCTCCACGGCGTGCTCAACGCGCCCGTGGGCGCGAAGATCCACACTGACCTCCACGTCCCGTCGTGGCTCGCGAGCTCGCCGCAGGCGACCAGGCAGCGGTGGGCACGGACCTACGTCTGTGTACGCGCCGGCCCGATCTCGCGTGAGACGGGGATTCGCATCCGCGAGGCGAACCGCCCTGACGGGTATCACGACGCGCTCGGCGAGCTGTTCCGGGACGTGACCGACGACGCCGACGGCATGACGTTCGGCACAGACGCGATCTATCTCCGCCGTGAGATCCGGGACGCGCTCGCTGTCGAGCCCGAGCTGCCCGGATAGTCGCGGGCTCACTGTCACCCCCACGTGCCGGAGTGACGCCGGCCCGATGTGCCGAACGCCGCTGGCCGCGAACACCGTTGGAAGGAAGATAGCACTCGGTTGGTATCCGGTCCATAGAATTTTGCTCCAGATTCACCTCATCTGATAGGATTAGCGAGGTGATGGGAATCTGAGCCGGGCACAGACGCAGGGGTAACCGCAACCAGCCGGCAGCGTGACGACCACCGACAGCAACGAGGCCAGCATCATGGACCACCACACAATCGACCGACGAACAGTGTTGCGAACAGTCGCGGCCGGGGCTACAGGCACAGTCTTCCTCGGCCCCGCCGCCGCGAATCAAGAGGGGATCGGAAAGTACCGCGACGTCAGTCGCGCCAGAGACGAGGGGTATGAGTTCACACCCTGTATCTCCGAGATGGGCATCCACTACATCAACTTCGATCTCATCGACGAGACGGTGAAAACGAGCAAGCCGGAGGCCCTCGTTTACGCCAACGACGACGGCGATCTCCGATACCTCGGCGTGGAGTATCTCGCGACCAGTGAGTTCAGTCTCTTCGGCCACCACGCCCATTTCATCCCCGAATTGGGCATCTACGGACTCCACGCGTGGTTCTTCGAGCAGAACGACAACGGCAAACACGCGGAGTTACACTCGGACGTGGACGAGGACTGTAACTACGTGCCCGAGTTAATCACCTCATTCCACTTTTTACCCGGTTTGGGGGCCGCAGGGCGGACGCGATCGATATCCGACGAGCGGCGTGCGACGCGATCGACGTCGGCTCCGAAGTACGCGAATGGGTGCGGGTATACAATTCGAGTTGATGGCCGTGTGGCACGGAGCAACCCTTGACTGCTCTGGGTGGCAGTCTCGTCGTACAGCTCTCTCTGCAACAGACTCGAGGTATCGCCTGGCTCAGAAGGCGATGAGCAACCCCCCGAGTCCCAGCAGCGCCAGGACGACGCCACCACCGATGCCCCGGACGATGGCCGTCCGGTAGGCCGTCATCGTCGACGTGAGTGCGCCATCCTCGATGATGGGTTCGGTGACGACGAGGCGGCCATGCTCACGGGTGGCCTCGCCGATGACGGTCGCCGACTCACCGGGTTCCAGGCGGCGCTCGATGAACGTCCGTGGCGTGTGCTCGGGGCGCGGTGTGACGTCGTGCGATTCGAGATACGTCGCGACGTCGTCCGGGACGGCCTCGGGGTCGACGTCGGTCTGGAGGTCCAACTCGAGGCGGAGGGCCGCATCCGTGGGGTCGACGTTGACGCGCCCCGTTTGGCCCTGCAGCTCGAACGGGACCGTTTGTCGGGTCTCGAGTACGAGGTCCTTCCCCTGTCGTTCGTACTCCGAGCGATCGGTCACGCGGGCGGTGAGGCAGACGGTGGTGGCTCCGGAGAACGGGGCCTCGAACGGCCTCGTCGAGGTATCAGATCCGACGTCGTGCGGTTGGACGCGGCCACCGATGGCGACGCGCCCTGGGCGAGCATCGCCCGGTTCAGGGCCATGGGCGGTCTGCAGGTCGCGATAGGTGGGGATGCTCCCGACACCGAGTCCCACGAGCGTGATGCCGAGCAGGTACATGCCACCAGCTGTGGCCACGACCGTCGTGTTCGCAACGAGTCCGAGCCCGTGCTGGATGGCGAGGACTACGCCGCCGATCGCCGCCGCCATCCCGGCGATGGCGACGGCTATACCGAAGACTGGTGAGGACGTCAGGTCGGCGCCCAGCGGGAGCCCGAGGTAGAGGCCCATGAGCCCCATCCCGGCCAGGATGCCGAGGATGACGAGCCCCGATTCACCGACGGTGAGTGGTGTGAGGAGGGCGACGACCGGCGTGGCGACCACCACGACGACAACGGCCGGGACTGCTACCCGTCGCCATACTGGTGTGTCACCCCCGGCCCGCTCGGCTATGGCTTCCGACATGACACAGTCGTTACATCGCTGCCTTGTGAACGTATCCCTCTCTC
>CAZYOD010000323.1:0-2552 GCA_964648635.1 uncultured Balneolaceae bacterium
TGGTCGCGGGGATGAGCCGGCTCCTGGGCAATCAGTTCATCGGGAAGGTCATAATCAAAATCAGAAAGTTGGTAATTCATTGGGATATTTTTAGCCGCATATTTGCTCGGTTAAAGCTGATTTCTATTGCCGTTAAAGATAAAAAAATTGATGGGTTAAGAGTAATCAATGATATCTGGCTGCGTTGCTCTGCTGCGCAGCCAGAAGATAATTAGTTAGGTCGAATAAATTGCTATTTAGGTTCCACAGCAGAGCAGTGGAACCAGATTGATTTTTAATCAAAAAATCAGTGAAGATCTGTGGCCTATTCCCATTCAAAAGGTATTTCCAGCTGACGGAAATGTCCTTGTTCACTTAAATTGAGATTAGATAACGTAATTCCCAGTAGCCGCACCTTACGTTGTCCCACCTGTGTTTGCTC
This sequence comes from uncultured Balneolaceae bacterium, assembly GCA_964648635.1. Lineage (GTDB taxonomy): Bacteria > Bacteroidota > Rhodothermia > Balneolales > Balneolaceae > Fodinibius. Next base: position 422 of record CAZYOD010000323.1, read on the forward strand.
CAGCAAGGATATCGCCGTTTCGGCGACATCGTCGGCGCGTTCTATATAGTGGCTGAAGGAAGTGCTTCGGGTGATAGTCTCGAAATCATCATAGCGCACCTTGATCGTCACCGTTTTGCCCGCTGCATTTTTCTTTCTCATGCTTTCCGAAACTTTGCCGGCCAGCTCGCGCAAAAAGTTGTGGACCCAACCCAGATCATCCACGTCCTCAGAAAACGTACGCTCCTTGCCGATCGACTTACGGATGCGATGCGTTTTAACTTTGCGATTATCGATACCGCGCACGATGCGATAATAATAGCGGCCGGTTTTGCCGAACTCATTTACCAGATCGATTTCCGACCACACCTTGAGATCTTTGCCGGTGTGGATGCCGAGTGATTTCATTTTAGATTCTGTGGCTTGGCCGATCCCGTAGAACTCTCCGATGGGCAGTTTTTCCAGAAACTCTTCGGCATCTTCGGGCAAAATCACTGCCAAGCCGTCGGGCTTCTTCAGGTCGGATGCCACCTTAGCCAGAAATTTATTATGTGCTACACCTGCTGAGGCGGTAAGTCTCGTCTTTTTTTTGATTCGCTTTTTTATTTTTTGGGCAATCAGGGTAGCCGACGGCAAGTTAATATGGTTTTTGGTGACATCCAGGTAGGCTTCGTCGAGAGAGAGCGGTTCTACCAAATCCGTAAATTGGGAAAAGATCTCCCGAATCTGTTCCGAGACTTCGCGGTAAACTTCAAAGCGCGGCTTCACAAAAATGGCATGCGGACAAAGCCGTACAGCTTCAGCCGCAGGCATGGCCGAATGCACCCCGAACTTTCGTACTTCGTAGCTGGCTGCCGCAACCACGCCGCGTCCTTCCGGTGAGCCGCCCACAATTACCGGCTTCCCACGGTACTCGGGAAAATCGCGCTGCTCCACGGATGCATAAAACGCATCCATATCGATGTGAATAATTTTTCGGATATCGAAATCTTGCATCGGGAAACCAGGGGTTGAAAAGACTTATAAAAATATACGATATTCACATCGATTCCGTATAAAAGAATTGGGTTACAAAATCAGATAAAAAAGTATATTTTTTGCCCTAATCATTAAACCGAAAAATAATCTCTTTTGGAATGGAAGTTTTAGACGGCACTACAATTTTCTGGCTTATCGCTGTTGGGATGGTAGCGGGTGTAATAACAAATGTAAGCATTTGGAAACAAGGCGTTAAGCTAACTACGAACCTTGCCTTTGGTATCACCGGGTCGGTAATAGTGGGAAGCATCAGTATTGCACTGCAGCTGCCCGGCAGTCTCCTTTTTGCATTTCTCGGTAGTCTTTCAGTCCTATTTATTGTAAACGTGTTTCATCTTCAGCCGGAAACAAGCCACTGATACTAGTCTTTGCGGAGGGATGTTTGATCTCTGAGCACTGGCTAAGTTGTTGAAAATAATAATTTTAGAAAAAGTGGCATCTTATCACAATTTTTTTAAATTAGGGTTAGGGATTGTGATGAGATGCATTAGGGTTCTGGCTTCGGCCGGAACCCTTTTCTTTTTTTGTGCCTAAGATGTAACACTATTGGCTGTTGGTCGTGAAAAAAAATGAGTACCAATATATCCAAAGTACATGTCATCCGAAGCACAGAAAAACCTTTCTTTTGAAAAACTTGAAGAACTGAATAATCAGCTTGATCGACGGCTCAAGGAACTCGGCCGAGGACAAGGTGTCGGGAAAATTACGCCAGAAGATTTTTCCTGGAAGCGATTCTTGACAAAAAGTTTATTTGTTGTCGTTAGTTTGGTTCTTCCCTTTATTGTACTGGTTCGCACATCGGTATACATGTATTCCGTTTTTAATTTTAACGGGTGGTTGGCGTTGGCCGCAGGTGTGTTGGCCACGATTCTACTATTGTTGGGGTACGGAGTATTTGTATCTTACCGATACGAGAATAAGTTTCGGCTTCACAAATATATTGTCCGTGGAATTGCACTCTTGGTTTGCGCTTATACGTTATACGGCACTATGTACTATTCCAGCCTCAATACCAAGACCAACGAAATCCAATCCTATTATCGGTCGCTGCATCCGATCATGCGCGTTGCGCTGACGACCATTACATTGGCGGATAGTGATTTGCTGGTAACGG
>CAZYOD010000324.1:0-352 GCA_964648635.1 uncultured Balneolaceae bacterium
TGCTGATCCTCCTGTCCCTCAACACTCTTCCAAGAAAAAACAATTCTTTCTCGTTGCCAAAGCCCTGGTATGGCATGATCATCACCGTATGGATAAAACCAAGCTTCTTCCCGAGCCACAGCTTCCACATGGATAACCTGTGTTTCACAGAATATAGAACGGAAAGTACTTTTTTCTTTAATTCAGTCATAAGTGATAAGATACATCTCTCTTAACCCAACACCTGATAGTAACCGAATTATTGGTCTAATGGTTTATATTTGCAACCGCAGCTATGCGTCTCGCTTAAGCGAAACGGGCGAATAATTCGCTGGCCCTTACGATTGCCCCGCACCGGCATGTTAGGAGTAGG
>CAZYOD010000324.1:362-2531 GCA_964648635.1 uncultured Balneolaceae bacterium
TGTAGTTGGGGCCAAATTCGTCAAATCCTTTAATTACGGATCAACCTCTTCTGGGTCCTGTTTGTCTTCCTTGACCGAATATCTTCCACCATGGTGAGTAAGTTTATTGTCTGATGAACTAAGCTTCTTTCAATATTGGAATAAATGTATGAAAAACTGGAACGATGAATAGCCGTCAGTAGTCTTAGAAAAAGATCAATGGTCAATCCATATTTGAACTGTGGTAGACAAATGTTAATACGTCAAACAATGTTATTTCTTAGTCGGTAGAGGTAATAATAGCATCAAAGAACGATCTCATGGAAAACGGAAAGAATATTTTTGAAAATGAGTATTTCAGACAAACAATTGATGCGCTTCCCATCGCAATATATACGACGAATGCCGAAGCTCGTCTTACCTATTACAATTCTGCTGCCGTGGACTTATCAGGGCGCGAACCAGAGCTGGGCAGTGATCAATGGTATCTCACATGGAAACTTTTTTATTCCGATGGAAGTCCGATGCAGCATGACGAATGCCCAATGGCCGTCGCTTTGAGGGAAGATCGCAGAATCAAAGAATCAGAAGGAATTATAGAACGTTCTGATGGCAGTCGTCTCTGGTTTGAGGCTTATGCGTCTCCGCTGCATGATGATGAAGGAAATATCTTTGGCGGTATTAATATGCTCCTCAATATCACAGAACGCAAAAAAATCCAACAGCAATTGCAAGAGCTGAATGAGACTCTCGAAGAGCGTGTCGAAGAGCGGACAAAAACTTTAAAGGGATATCAGGATCATCTGCGAAATCTAGTTCATCAGCTGAGCGAAGCTGAAGAACAGGAACGGCATCGGCTGGCCAGTGAATTGCATGACAATCTCGGACAAATACTTACCATTGGTAAGATGAAGGTGAATACTTTACAAGATAGTGAGTCGGTTCAGGAGAAAAATGAGCTGGATGATTTAAAAAATTTGATAGATGATGCTCTCAATTACACGCGCGAGCTGATGTCAGATTTGAAACCCCCACCTACGCTGGATGAAGAAGATCTGAGAGCTAGTATAAAGTGGGTAGCCGACAAGATGGGCAAACATGATTTGGAAGTTTCTATTGAAGATGATGGGAAATCGAAACGGACCCGGAAAGAAGTGAGGATCGTACTGGTTCAAAGCGTGCGAGAGCTACTTTTCAATGTGATTAAACATGCAGGCGTGGATAGGGCGCGTGTATCAATGGCATGCAAGAATGGTGAGGCCGAGATTATCGTCCGAGATAACGGAGAGGGATTTGATCCCTCGAGCCTTAATCAGGTAAACCTCGAAGAAGGTGGATTTGGGCTTTATCACGTGCAGGAACGAATGGATGCGCTTGACGGTAGAATGAATATTACGTCTGAACCGGGTGAGGGAACGAAAGTTACCCTGTGGGCTCCTCTGGAAGATGAGGAGGAATCGGAGCCATCGATAGAGTGGAAAGAAACTACGCCCCCACTTGAAGAAGGAGGAGAGACAATAAGAGTACTACTTGTAGATGATCATAAAATGATGCTAAAAGGGCTCTGTAAAATAGTGGATGCCCAAGAAGATATGGAGGTCATTGGAGAGGCTACTAACGGAAAAGAGGCCGTGGAACTGGCCCGAGAAACCTCTCCGGAAATTGTCATTATGGATGTGAACCTGCCAAAGATAAACGGCATTGAAGCGACCAGGCAAATTAAAACCCAGTTGCCAACTGCGCGGATCATCGGTATATCGTTTCATAGAAATCAGGATGTAATTGATGACATGCGCAGCGCTGGTGCTTCGGCCTACCTGAAAAAGGACGAAGCGTTTGAAACACTCAGTGAAACGATCCGGGCTGAAGCATCTGCTTCTAGAAAATAACGAGCACTACAAAGGTTTAGGCATCTCACTTTTCAACTATGATATTTTTTATTCTTCAACGATAGCAAAACCAGATTACCTCCTTTCCCAGTGTAATATAAGCTATTATAACCCAGTAATTTGCACACTTAAATAGCTGTTTATCTTTGATATAAGTTCTATTTATTAATAGCATAATAATAACTATCAGTTTCATAAAAGTTAAGGGAGGTACTTTATGAGATCTTCAGGAGCTAATCTACTTTTAGGTTTATCAGTGTTTCTACTGGTGTTTACTGCTTGTGATTCCTATCTGAACTCA
>CAZYOD010000325.1:0-2511 GCA_964648635.1 uncultured Balneolaceae bacterium
CGATATTCTAATAATGAAAAGCAAATAAAAGAACCGAATGGACGCGCTTAACGATTTACTACTTCCACCGGCAAAATCAACGCTGGCTCAGCAGACAGACTCCCTTTTTTGGTTTGTACATCTTAGCAGCCTGGCTTTGACGATCGGGCTGATTGCCGTAATTATATATTTTGTCTATAAGTACCGGCGCAAATCAGAAGATGAAGTTACTCCGCTTATCACCCACAACAACAAGCTTGAAGTAACTTGGTCTGTTATTCCCCTGATTTTAGTGTTGGTTGTCTTTGGATGGGGATATCAAGTGTATATGAACCAGCAAGTAGTGCCTGATGATGCTTACGAAGTAAATGTATCATCCCAAAAATGGATTTGGCAATTTCAATATGAAAATGGCGCACGTTCGACGGGAGAGCTCCACGTTCCGGCCGATCGTCCGGTAAAGCTGATTATGAGCTCTAATGATGTGATCCACTCTTTTTATGTGCCTGACTATCGTTTAAAGCAAGATGTTGTACCCGGGCGCTATACCGAAATGTGGTTTAATGCCCCAGAACCCGGTGAATCTACCATCTTTTGTACTGAATACTGTGGCGATGGTCACTCCGATATGCTTGGAACCGTTATTGTTCACGAGGAAGAAGAGTTTGAAAACTGGCTGGCCGATAATGCAGGTGGCGGTTCTAAACCCGAAGATCTGGCCCCCGAAGAATGGGGTGAGCAGCTGGTACAAGAGTACGCCTGTACAACCTGTCACTCTACCGACGGCACTCAGTTAACAGGCCCTAGTTGGCAAGGAAAGTTCGGAAGTGAAGAGCCGCTGGCCGACGGATCCACGGTTACAGTTGATGAAAATTATATTCGTGAATCTATTCTCGAGCCTAATGCAAAAATTGTAGAGGGCTACCCGGCGGTAATGAATACGTATCAGGGGCAGCTGAATGACGAACAGATCAACGCTATTATAGAATATATCAAAACACTGAAGTAATATGGATACAGCAGAAGCTAGTTCTAATCTTAAGAAAGTTCAGGTACAACGATTCAAGCCTGATGACAATCCGGAGAAACATTACCTGAACGAAGAAACAGGTATCTGGTCGTGGTTGACGACGGTTGACCACAAGAAGATTGGTATCATGTTTCTCGGTGCTATTACCTTCTTTTTCTTTATCGGAGGTATTATGGCCTTACTGGTACGCACCGAGTTATGGACGCCTGCCAAAACGTTTATTGAGGCAAATCTTTACAACCAGCTCTTTACGCTTCACGGCGCTATAATGGTTTTCTTGTTTCTGGTGCCATCAGTACCTGCAGCCTTGGGTAACTTTATACTGCCTATCCAACTGGGAGCAAAAGATGTGGCTTTCCCCAGACTTAACTTATTGAGTTTTTATCTATATTTGACCGGCGCTATTATCGCTGTCGTTTCCATATTGACCGGCGGTATCGACACCGGCTGGACATTCTATACGCCTTATTCCTCTAGCACCGGAGGTGCCGTTACTACAATGGTCTTTGGTGTATTTGTAATTGGGTTTTCTTCGATCCTAACAGGTGTGAACTTTATTACAACCATCCACAAAATGAGGGCTCCGGGCCTTACTTGGGATAAGCTCCCGCTTTTTTGCTGGGGACTTTATGCAACAAGTGTAATTCAAATTTTGGCAACGCCTGTACTTGCTATTACACTTGCACTGGTAGGAATGGAGCGAATTCTGGGAATCGGAATATTTGATCCTGCACTTGGCGGCGATCCGGTACTCTTTCAGCACTTTTTCTGGTTCTACAGTCACCCTGCCGTGTACATTATGATTGTTCCCGGCTTCGGTGTTGTATCAGAAATAATTACAACCTTTTCCAGAAAGCATATTTTCGGTTACTGGGCGATTGCCCTTTCATCACTGGCCATTGCCTTTATCGGATTCCTCGTTTGGGGGCACCACATGTTTGTATCCGGACAGGCAACACTTGCTACAATGGTATTTTCATTCCTGACTTTCCTTGTAGGGATTCCAACCGGGATTAAGATGTTCAACTGGACAGCTACTTTATACAAGGGATCAATTGATCTTAAGTCCCCGCTGCTTTATATCTTTGGCTTTTTCTTCCTTTTCCTGGTAGGAGGACTTACAGGAATTGTTTTGGGATCTATTGCACTCGACGTTCACTTGCACGATACATATTATGTTGTGGCTCACTTCCACTTCGTAATGGTGGGCGGTATGGTGATGGCATTTCTGGCCGGTCTGCATTATTGGTGGCCTAAGATTACCGGACGCATGTACAACGAGCTGATGGCTAAAATTGCATGCGGTATTATATTCATCGGATTCAATGTTACATTCCTGCCGCAGTTTGTTATGGGATCACAGGGGATGCCGCGACGATATTTTAACTACATAGAACAGTTTCAGTCCTTTCACCAAGTCTCAACCATTGGCTCATATGTTCTGGGGCTCGGCTTTGCGATGATATTCTACTATCTGGTAAAATCTCTTTTCGATGGAGAAA
>CAZYOD010000326.1:0-2506 GCA_964648635.1 uncultured Balneolaceae bacterium
ATAATGGCGTCTGCAATTTTAATCCCTTTGTCTGTTAATCTGATGCGGTCACCAGTTTCCACCTTCCCCTCGGCTTCGGATCTTTTCAGATACTCCAGCTGACGGTCGTTCAGCTCATAATTATACTTTTGCGCCAGTTCTTTCAGCCCCACGCCTTCCCGGGTGCGCAGCCCCATCATCAGCCGTTCTTCGGCCAGCTGGTCCATGCTCAGGGTTTCTTTTTCTGATTGGTCTTCTGCCTCCAAATAGTTCCGCAGGCTTCGCTCATTTTCCCACCGGACAGCTTCTTCATCCCACCAAAAAGAGTGCGCAGCCGGGCCCAGCCCCAGGTAATTTTTATGCTTCCAGTAATTGCTGTTATGGATGGCTTCGCGTCCCACCCGGCTATAATTACTTACCTCATACCGCTCAATTCCATGCTCCGTAAACCGCCGGTTAATCAAATCAAAATGTTCGGCCACTTTACTGTCTTCGGGAGGCGCGATGCGCCCGAGTTCTACCTGCTTGCCGAGTCGGGTCCTGGGCTCTATCGTCAGCGAATAGGCAGAAATGTGCGGGGGATCAAACTCCAAAAGCCTGTTGAGATCATCTTCAAGCTGATCCATTGTCTGGTTAGGATTCCCGTAAATCAGGTCCACGGTAAAAGCCTCAAATTTCGATTGGCTTAGCAGCTCCAGGCAGCGAAAAGCTTCGTCGCTCGTGTGCGCCCGATTCATAAAACTCAGCAGCTCCGGTTGAAAAGACTGCACGCCCATACTTGCGCGGGTAACACCCACCTTTTTTAGCGCTGCCAAAAAATCAGCCGAAACGTCATCGGGATTCATTTCAAAGGTCACCTCCCGTGCATCCACATCAAATACGTTATCGATTGATTGCAATATTCGCTCGACCTGGCCGGCTTCAAGCAGCGAAGGCGTGCCGCCTCCAAAATAAATCGTCTCTACCTGCTCTTCGGAAAATTTTAAATCGACATAACTCTGGATCTCCTCGATCAGCCGATCTACAAAGGAATCCCGCTCCGAGGTACGCGTCACGAAATAGAAATCACAGTACGAACAGGCTTGCTTACAAAACGGGATATGAAGATAAATTCCAGACATGGGAATATTGAATGTCGAACAAGGAACGTCGAATATCCATGTACTTCAGCATACGATATTCCTTGTTCATTATTCTTCGGTTCGGGAGTAAAACGGATTGCTTTCATACGTATCTTTCTGCATATAAGCCCGCGCATACTTTACGTAATTATCGGAGTGTTCTTTGATGGATATGATTTCTTCATCCGTGAGTTTACGAGTTTGCTTAACGGGACTTCCCATATACATGTATCCCGACTCCAGTCGTTTGCCCGGCGGAACCAGGCTCCCTGCCGCCACAATCACATCTGATTCGATTACGGCCTCATCGAGAATTGTGGCATGGATTCCAATCAGCGCTCGGTCGTGAATTGTACAGCCGTGAATCATCGCGTTATGTCCAATGGTTACATCGTCCCCGATTTCCGTCGGACCCGTCTGGTTCATCACGTGGATACAGGTGTTATCCTGAACATTGCTTCGAGCTCCTATTTCAATCCAGTTAACATCACCGCGGATCGTCACGTTAAACCAAACGCTACTTTCTTCTCCAAAAGTAACATCGCCGATGATATCAGCGCTCGGCGCCACAAAAACGGAATCCGGGAACTCCGGCTTCTTATTCAGAAATTCATAAACCATACGACAGTTTTACCCCTCCTCATTTTCATTCAGATATTTTTGCACGGCCTGCTCAAACTGGGCATAACTTCGGGGCAGCGGATCAAGCTTATCGCCTTCTATAAAAAAGGTGGGCGTAGCATTTACACCGGCACGACGTCCTTCCTGCTTTTCTTCCATCACTACCTTCTGGGTTTTGCCGGCATTCAGCTCATCCTTAAACTGCTCGATATCCATATTTAGTTCGCGTGCAAAATTAACAAACATGGGCGTCGGATTTCCGGACGAAGACCACTGCTTTTGATGCTCAAACAACAAGTTATGCATCTCCAAAAACTTACCCTGATTTTTAGCCGCCTCTGCTGCACGCGCCGCCACAGCCGCGTACTGGTGACTGTTAAGCGGATAATATTTCAATTCAATATTTATGCGGTCGCCAAACTGTGCTTTCAACTTTTTTACCATTGGATGGTAATAGGCACAGGCAGGGCACTGATAATCACTGTATTCGGTGATGGTAATTGCCTCCTGTTCAGTGTTTCTTTGAGCATGTGTTTGCTGCATAGCTCCTAATCCCATTAAAAAACCGGCAATCAGAAAAAAAGTTATCGATAAACGTTTCATCATAATTTGATACTTAACTGAAATTACTATTCTCGTTCTTAAATTTTTGAAGCTAATCTGATGCATCCTCAATCATATCCAGGCGTGCTTGCTTAAACTCGTCGCCCTGCTGCCAGGTCTGCATTTCGTTGGCATTGATCATGCGATATCCCGCATCAAAAAACAGCCGCACATCTTCAACC